>JAUWIX010000003.1 GCA_030608005.1 Dehalococcoidia bacterium | reverse complement strand
TCTAGCTCTATCTTTTTCATGACCAGACTTTATTGTCAGGATTGCGTCCATTACTTTAGTTTGATACTCAGGGTCAGGAACTACTACCTCTACTCCTATCTTCTGAAATTCTGTCTGATACAAGTTGCTAGCGGTGGTTCCGCTAGTGGCTAGCAATCCCACCCTTTGGCATTCAGGGAGGGAAGCCTTAACAGCATAGCTTACCTCTCTTATCATATGTAGGATTGGAATAGATATCTCCCTTACCAAATCTTCATAGAAGTAATGTACTGTGTTGCAGGGAATAACTATAAAATCAGCGCCAGCCCTCTCTAGGTTCTTGGCTGTTTCTACTAACATTGGAAACAATGCCCCATCCTTTGCCAGGATAGCCTCAGTACGGTCAGGTATCTTAGGGTTATTATCAATAATTATTCTCAGGTGGTCTTGGTCTCTCTTGGCGCCGGTTAAAGCAATGACTTTGGCAAAAAAATCTGCTGTAGCCTCTGGCCCCATTCCACCCAATATTCCCACTACCTTTTCAGGCATATATTCACTCTCTAAGACCCACGTCTGTTTCTTTGTAAAGTCGTTCCGCGCCTCTCTTTGGAACCTGTAGAACACCGTCAACTTCCTCTAAGTCAAACCACCACTTGTATGCAGTGTCCTGTTTTCCATAGCCCCAGATATCATCCATTTTGACTATTAGGCTGTCAAGGGCTGGAAGGTTCCTGACAGACCACCTCACCACATCATGAGTCCACCCGCTCGGTTTGTTCCAAGGGCACACCTTGATGCAGCGGCCACAGGATGAGCCGTTCGGATTAGCAAACCTGAACTTGGCACACTGTGGTATATCGGTTCTCCAGCTCTTGTAGCCATTATACATAACCTTATCACCCATCGAAATAGCCCTGGATGGGCACTCGACGGCGCACTTCTTGCAAACACGGCAAAACTCTTGCAGCCCAAAGTCAATAGGACCATCAGGCACTAATGGAAGGTCAGTAGTAATCGCCGCTGCCTTAAAGCGAACTCCTAGGAAGGGATTGAGTGCCACCCCGACTCGACACATCTCACCGATGCCTGCCCAGAGGAGCAGAGGTGTTATGGCGACCTGATAATTCTGACAGAAATGAGCGCGGGCAGGATATCCAAGCTTCCTTATGTAGTCGGCTATTAGACTGGCGATGAAGGAGGTAGCGGAGTAGCTGCGATAGCTCTGACTACCTGATATCCAATCAGACCCATTGGAACCGAGAAAGGTATCATAATCCTGGTCCACCACAACTATGATAGCGAACTTGTGCTTTAGTTCTATGGGGTTTCCCTTTTCGTCATGGCTGTAGACGGCATATGCAGGCACCCGACAAATTCCCACAATATCTGCTCTGAGGAAGTAGCCCAGGGATTTTATGTGGCGGCTCAGAATCTCAGGGTCCTCCGGTATCGGAGCCTTTGAGGGGGCTACTTTTCCTTCGGCCCGAGGCCCAAGGTAGTATACCATGTTTCTCACGACAGCGCTGAGGGGATACTTTTCGACATCGCGTTCCAATTCCCTCGCTACAACAGGTCCAAAATCGCCCCTTTCTGCCCTTTCTCCCACCCCTTCCCGTTTATCTATCCTCTGAACGCTCTCAGTAATTTGAGTAGTTGGCTGCTCAACCCTTTTTAACTTTTCCATTGGGAAAGGACCCAGTTGCCGCCTTTTATTCAATATCTCGTCAGACTTCTGATTTTGCTTTTTCATCACTCCTCTGTTCCTTATATTATAGTGTCACCTATCTATCTGAACTGGCACGAAAAGTAACTTGAGGCAAAGTCAAGCTATTTAATGACCTGTTCCCCATATCTCAGTATCCGGTCCACCTTAACAAAAAATCGGTTAAAGATAGGGGTGGTTTTCACGATTTTCCTTACTAAACTGTGTAGCCAACCTTGTGGTTTATTAAAGGGGCAGACACGAATGCAATTCGAGCAGCTACCCTTATTTCTATCCCAAAACCGTAAGCAGTTCGGTGCTTTTATCGGCCACTTGAGCACGTTGATATTATTGGATGCGTCCCGGGATGCGTCCCGGGCCTGGTCGGTTCTCTCGCCAGACATAATTGCTTTGCTGGGACAAGCCTCAGCACAACGTAGGCATCTTTCACAAAAGGCTTGCACCCCTATATCTATTGGAGAGTCTACTTGCAAAGGAAGCTCGGTGAAGACGCTGCAAATTCTCACTCTAGGCCCAAATTGCTCGGTTATCAGAAGCCCATTCCTACCTAATTCCCCGAGGCCAGCATCTACGGCTAGGGGTATCATTAGTGCAAATCCGCAACTACAAGGCATAGCATGATAACCCAGCTCGCGGATATAGGTTGCCAGTGAAGGAGCGACAAATGCCATCTTAGAATAGCCTAAGGATGGCGCAGGTTGGATTGCTGGGCTGCGTCTAATCGCTTCGTAATCCATTTCAACAGCTATGACAACCGCACATTTGAGCCACGAGGGTATTTCTATTGGGTCGTCTGCGTAGGCCGGTCTACCTGACCGGGATCCGCTAATATCTCCCCAGTGAGAGTATATCCAGCTATGGTTGACCTCACAAATGCCAACCAGGTCGGCTCCAAGCCAGTGAGCCACAGATTTGACTTGTTGGGTAATAGCTGCCTTATTAGAAACGTCCATCTTAGTTTTAGCTACTTCTAAATCCCTGCAATACAAATTTTCCATGGCAAGCGTGTCAATTGTTCTAGCTGCCCATACTAGTGCGTAGTCTTTCTGCTCATAGCCTTTCCTTTTTTCGTTTTTAGAAGGTCCCCTGTGATAAAAGTTGTCCGGCTCTCCTACCTCCTTTTCATCTGGCCTGGTCGCTTCTTTTTTGCGTAATCTGAATGATGCGGTGTTTCTGGTATCAAAACGCGAGAGTTGCCCTGTTATAAATCTCTTATATGTTGGTTCTTTCAACTTAGCCATTGTCTAAAGTCCTCTTTCTTCGAGACAGCTTTTGGTGAACTTCTCACTCTGGTTTTACCTCTAAATTATCAACATTTACTTGCTCAGGCTTGCACCTATGTCTCTCAGAACATCAATTACCTTGTCGTTCTGCTCTCGTCTGCCCACACTGATACGGAAACCGTTTCTTAACCGTGGCGTATCATAGAAAGTAATCAAAATACCCCGCCTTTTCAACTCCTCCACGATCTCGTTTGCATTGCCTCTCAAGACTACACAAAACATAAAGTTGGTTCTGCTTGGGTAGGGTCTAAGGAAATCTATCTGTGTAAGTTCCTGATACAGTCTTTCTCCTTCGGCAATCAACTGCTTCACATTCTTCATCAAGTAGTCTTTATCTTGTAGCGAAGCCCTCAAGGCGATTACTGCCGGAGTGCTTATACCGAAAGGTAACTTTATACCCATCAGATAGTTAGCTATGCTGGTTGTGAAAATCCCGTAGCCAAGTCTAATCCCGGCCATGCCTGCCCACTTGCTCAGCGTCCTAGCCACCATCATGTTTGGATATTGAGCGATGAATGGTACCACGGTTTCCCTGCTAAATTCATAGTATGCTTCATCAACCACTACAGGCACTCCGGTTTCTGCCACAGCCAGCAGGTCCTCTTGCTGAGTAATATTACCCGTGGGGTTGTTTGGATTACAGAGAAATATCAACTTAGTTTTCTCGGTTATAGCGGCCTTTATGGCATTCACATCGATATCGAAGTTTCCGTCCCTCGGGACTTCAACAATCTTGGCACCATACAGGTCTGAAATGAACTCATACAGCCCGAAGGTAGGGACACAGTTGATGACTTCGTCGCCGGGGTCGACAAACAACCGCACAATTATATCCAAAACATGGGAGCCACCGGCAGCACCCACAACACGGTCAGGAGTTGTTCCAACATATTGTGATATTAGCTCTCTAAATTCCGTCTGAGCATCATCCGGATAGAGGTTGTAGGTGACATAATCAGCCAAAGCTTGATTTACCTTTGGTGAACAGCCAAAAGGGTTCTCATTGCGATTCAGCTTAATAGCCTGCTCCGGCGCAATGCCTAGCTCTTCCATTATTTGGTCTGGCGATTTCATTACATGAGCAGTACGACCCTGTAGGACAGGCCGAATCCATCTTTCCAACTCATCTGGAAAAACCATAGTTATTGTTTCCTCCTCACTTGCTTGTATTGCTTTCCACACTCAATGGGTAGCGCAGGCACATATTCAGAAGCCCCCAGCTTAAACCGTAGCTTCAACCTCTACCTCAACCAAGGCTGGTTTGTCCGACTCCAGTGCCCACCTTAGCGTCGCTTTTAGCTCATCTGGCCGCTCTACCCTCCGGCCCTGCACCCCAAGGCCTTGAGCTACTTGGCAAAAATCGATTCTCGGGTTATCTAGTTCCGAGCCTAGGGTCCTGTTCCTTGCATAGTCACCCAATTTACGAATTCTTATAAGTCTGACCAGACGGTAGCAAGCATTGCTACAAACAATAAAAGTAACTGGAATATGGTAGTGAGCGGCCACCCATAGACTTTGGATAGTGAAAATGGCACTACCGTCTCCAACTACTGCCACAACGCGACGATCAGGACAAGCAAGTTTGACCCCTAAGGAAGCTGGTATACCCCAGCCGATGCTTCCCCCAGCCCTCAAGCGATAGAAAGTCTTGGGCTTGGAGAAGTCTATCACGCTGCGCAGGGCTCGGGAACAGGACCAGCTGTCATCGACGATGACGGTTTCCGGCTCAACAGACTCTCGCAGGTCCTGCATCAATCGCCATGGCGAAATAGGTATATTATCTCTTGCCTCCTGGACTTTGCGCAGGAGCTCTTGCCTCAGCGCTTCTTTCTGCTTGCCAATTTCCTTGGCTCTGGCGGTAGCTGCTTGGCGCATCTCTGGCGATAAGTTTTGTTGCAAAGCGTTTATTAGCTCTCCAAGGGATAACTTAATATCGCCCTCCAGAGCAGCAGTCACAGGGAAGTTCTTGCCTATCTGCCAAGAGTTGCTATCTATTTGAATAACCTTTGTAGCCGGTGTTAGCAAAGGACTGGGCACGTATTCAGATTGTTGGAATAGAGGTGTCCCTATTGCCACCAACACATCTACGGAACGTAGTAGTTCTCCAGTCTCCTTGCCAAGGTCTAATCCTCCAAGGCATTGCGGGTGCGCAGTAGGGAAATTCATATCAGCCGGCGACGGCTGGTAAACGCGTGCCCCAACTAACTCGGCTAAACCGACTGCCTCTGGCATTGCGTCGTGATCAGCAACACCGGAGCCGACTAAAATAACTGGCATTTGAGCATTGCTGAGTAGTTCTGCTGCTCGGTTCACAGCCTCTCGGTCAGGCCGCAGTTGGCAAAAAGTAGGTGTACTGGGTAAATATTGCAGGTCTAGCTCCTCAGCGAGCACGTTCTGTGGCAGTGAGACAAATACCGGTCCGGCAGGAGGATGGGCTGCGATTTTAAAGGCGCGCCGAAGGGCTATTGGGATATCAGCAGCATAAGCTACCTCGGTACCCCACTTGGTAAATGGCCCTACCAGACCCGTTAAGTCTCCACCCAGTTCCGGTTCCTGCATCAGAGCCCGAGTGTCTTGCTGCCCGGCTGTGATAACAAGGGGTGCGTTACTGGCATTGCAGATCATGCCCATCGCGCAAGAGAGACCTGCTAAGGTATGCAGGTTGAGCACACCCACCTTTCCAGATGCTCTGGCGTAGCCCTCAGCAATAGCCACAGCCACTGATTCGTGAAGTCCCAGAATGTACTTTATATCCGGACAGTCTTCCAATGCATCCATAAACAGCACTTCTGTGGCTCCAGGAATGCCAAAGACATACTCAACCCCTTCGCTACGGAATATCTCCATTATTGCTTTTTTCCCGGTCATAACAGCCATAATTACCTCCTTCTTTTCCGTTTATTCAGGCCACAGCACAGCACTTACATCGCCTAGCCCCAGCTGCTGTAATTTTTGCTTGCTGGGCTTGGCTGTCTCTGGATTCCAATCCATGGCCCTCAGGTAATTACTAAGCCGCGTATGCAAATCAACGGTTATCCCTGCAAGCGGACCTTCCTGTTGGGGTGGTCTCCCGAGTACCCTATCTGGCACGTGTCTCTCAAGCGGGTTGATGCCTTCGCGGATGTTGAATGCTTGCCGAATGTTGGAGATTCTCTCCCCTACTTCATACACGGCTTCAACAGTATATGGATGTCCTGTTACAGCAGTCAGGAACTGTGAAAGCCCGTCAGCATCAATCGCCTCAGCAAATAGACAGATGCCGGCCGCATTTTTGGCCTGGCACAAGGTATTCTCCGTCTTCTGGTCTTCTCCCTTGCTGCTATTAGAGCTACCCTGAGTGTGCCGACCAGGAGTAGCATCAATCGTGTAAGATGTCGCATAAGAGGGAGCATATTTGGGATCGTGCATGGGTAGTTCTTGACCGCCAATGTGGATTGCGTACTCCGTAGTGCCTTTCCCAAGCCTTTCCGCAGCCAATTTCACACCATCAGCCAGTACATCGCCAAAACCCTCTCGTTTGGCTATCTTTTCTGTTATCGCAACAATAGCTTGGTGGTTGCCCCATCTCAGCTCGATGCCGTTTGTGTCCTCCTTGCTAATAAGCCCATTTTCATAGCACTCGATAGCAAAGGCAACAACGCCCCCGGCGGATATGGTATCCAGACCATAGCGGTCGCAAATGTCGTTTGCCATGATAATCGACTCCAGGTTGCTGTTAAGGCACATAGTTCCAAAGGCACAAGCAGTCTCATATTCAGGTTTGGCTGCTCCCGCCGCATAAGGGTATTCTCTCCCTGCCTTCATGTATCCGCCACACCCCACAGGGCAGTGCCAACAGGTCTCCTTTTTTTCTTGGAGCTGCAATACACTATCACCACCAATGGCCTCAGCATTGGGAAAGTCTCTCTCCCCAACACCACCCCAATTCTTTACAGGGGAGTCACCTTTGTAAGCAAGAGCGGCGGTACCTCCACCAGTACCGAACCTCTGAAGGATTTGTGCGAATTCGTCCTTCCTGAGCTCGGATAGGTATTGACTCCTCAAAGCCTTGATTCTCTCCACATCCGCGAGTGGGACTTCCATCCCACCGCTTACTGCTACCGCTTTTAGTCTTTTTGAGCCCATGACAGCACCTAGACCAGAACGGCCCGCTGCTCTTCTTTTGTTGTTAATGATGCAGGAAATTAGCGAGAGAGCTTCTCCCGCTTGGCCGATGCAGGTAACCCTTGTCTCAACGCCGAGTTGAGACTTGAGCATATCCTCAGTTTGGTAGGTATCCTTGCCCCACAAATGGCCTGCGTCTCTTAGCTCAGCCTTGCCGTCTCGAACGTACAGGTAGACCGGTTTCTCTGATGCACCGGTAATAAAAATAGCATCGTACCCAGCAAACTTAAGATAAGGCCCAAAGTCTCCTCCGGCGTTAGCATCACCCCATGTACCGGTAAGTGGAGACTTTGCCACTACGGTGTATCTATTCCCCGTAAGGGCTGGTGTGCCTGTAAGAGGCCCAGTGACGAAGCCAAGGGTGTTATCTGGACCTAGCGGGTCAATGCCTACCCTCTGCCTCGAAAAGAGAATCCTGGCTCCAACACCGTAGCCTCCCAAGAAGTCGCGATACAGTTGCTTATCGGGTACTTCCTCTGTTATCCTTTGGCTAGATAGGTCGATAAAAAGAATCTTGCTCATATATCCTTTGAGCATGCTACTTCCTCCTCGTTAGTAGGATAGTCACCCAAACTTACGCAAGAGATACTTGCACCTCGTCTAGGATTTTCGCGGTGGGATTGTATGCTCTACTAGCTCAATCTGGACTCCATCAGGGGCTTTCACAAGAGCAGCTTTCAGTCCTGGTCTAAGCTCACTTGGCTCTCTTTCGATCTGCGCTCCTTTGCTTCTTAGCTCTTCTACCGCTTTATCAACGTCGTTCACACATAGTCCCAGCTGATAGATGCCCTTATCTGGTCTGTTGCTGAAAGCAGCAGGCACACCCTCCTGAGATTTAGGGGAAAATGCTAACCTAATGCCAGCAACATTAACGAAAACGACGGGCATCTGCTTGGACCCGCTCCGTTCACTTATGTAACCACCAAACATCCTAGTGTAAAAATCAATCGCCGTATCAACGTCTTCACAGCGGAAATGGATATGATCCAGCCCAAATTCCATATACCATCCTCTCGCCCCCTTCTTACATTTCTCAGACAGAAATAGGAGGCTCCACTTCCCGTGCACCACCCCACATATCAATGCGCGGTGCCGGTTGGAACTCCTTCCTGATGGCACCCTCAATTTTGTAGCAGTTGTTGCCGTCTTCCCGGCAGGCCTCTTCACAAGCGAAGCACAAGATGCACTCTTGAAAATTGACCACTACAACCTTCTTTTGCTCTTTATCCCAATCCAGCACCTCCCTCGGGCAACTATCCACACAGTTGAGGCATCTGGCTCCGATACACCTCTTATGGTCAATAACGATTTTAATTTCTTGATCCAGCATTGGTATCCTCCTAATGTTTCCCATCTTTAAGGTAAGGTTTCTTACTTCTTCTCCATTCCCTTTATCGGGAACCTGCCCTTGGGAATCTCCACATATCCGCGGCGGATAGGTGCAGTGAAGAGTTTCATCTCATCCCCTACCTTCCGTATTCTTATCTCCTTTACCCAGAGGTCGTTATCCATGTACGGATAATCCAACCGATTATGGACTCCTCGGGTCTCGGTTCTAATGAGAGCAGCTCGTGCGTGCATGTCCTGGCAGTCGAACATGCTCTCGACCTCGAAGGCCATCCTGAGCTCTCTCGGGTCGCTGGCATACATCTTCTCGCTAGCAACCTTCCGCAGTTCGCCCAACCTTCCGATGCCTTCGATGAGCCCCTCTTCGCTCTTGAGGACCCCAAACTTCTCCATACTAAGGTCACGTACGGCATCTCGTATCGCTTTGGGATCTCCGTCCGTACTCTTCGGCCTTGCTAAGAACTTCTCCAAGTAGTCCTTCTTTTCCTTGATCTGGATAGGATCTGGCTCTACAAGAGATGCGTTCATTGCATATTCAGCGGCAGCCCTACCAGCCCTGGTACCGAAGACATTAGTATATTTGAGATCCTCCCCATACGCTACTTCCCCTCCCGAAAAGAGGCCGGGCAGATTTGTCTCACCTTCCTCTGTGATTTTACATCCTCCATAAGATCCCAATGCGCCGGGATACATGTGTACTGGCTTCTTTTTCCAATCGAAGTCCCGCATGAGATGAAGGAACGCAATACCTTTTGGCTCTGAGTACCATGCTTCATCGGGCACATTGGAGAAATCAACCAGGATCGCCCCGTCGTCGCCTCGCCCCTCATATACTTCCATGGCCATGGCTCGACCAATCTTTGCCACATTGTCAATTACAGGTGCACCGTACTTGATGTGGAAAGGGTCTCCCGGCTTCAGGGTAGCCTTTGGTCCCAGTTCAATGTAGTTGGGCAGGAAGTCCTCCCCTTTCGCGTTCAACACATTCCCCATGGTCCTACCATAAGAGGGCGGTATCCAATAGTTCGGGACCCCCTTTTCTGCGATGATCCAAGCGTCAAAACTTTCATATTCCATCATATGCAGTAGGACACCATTGCGATAGGCTATTGCATGCCCATCGCCGGTTGAACGGAACGGTGTATTGTTCCTTGCCCAGCAGTTGCCAGCGCCACCTGTTGCCAGGACAACTGCCTTGGCATTTATTGCCATAAAGTGTCCCCTCCGAGACTCAAATCCCACTACACCGACTACCTGACCATCCACCTTCAGCAGGTCGGTAACTGTGAAGAACTTCATAAGCTTGCAACCAACCTTTTGCACGTAGTGATACAGTGGCCCTGTGGCAGCCCAGTTCATCCTTATGTTGGGGCCATAGGTTTTCATATTTCTCGGGTTAATGCACCCGAATTCGGCCAGCTCGTCTTGGAGTGGTACCTCCTCCATGGCAGTAATCTCTTCCATCCTCTGGTCTTTGCAGTACTTGATCTCCCAGGCACCCCCCAAGATACCTCTCTCGGTCAAAGATCTAAGGGTAGACGGATTAGAGATCTGCCACGCGCCAGCTAGGATACCTATTGCTCCTCCGGCCACTGATGAAAGGTTGGTTCTACCGGTGCTTTTATCCACAATGACGACATCTAACCCGTATCTCTTAGCCCGTTCGGCTGCCTTGAGTCCAGCCAGCCCTGCCCCGATAATCAGGACATCTGTTCTTATAGTCTCTTTCCATTCCATTGCACTGCTCCTTTCCTTTTGGTTCTCTAATCCCTATAAGGTTATCCAAGCCCTCTATTGCCATTATAATGCCACTAATCTATCTGTGCCCGATTTCCAAGCCATTGACCACCCCCGGCAGTTCTTTTCTATTTTGTCAACTTTGCTTGCTCCTTTCCTTCAGCTCCCTCCTCTAGCCTCTCTTGTCTGGAAAGAAAGGCATTGAGCGCTTCCCGTATAACTAAAGATATTGCTCCAGGTTTCTTATTACCGAACCCAGAGCAATCTCTCAGTCTAGCTTTGCTTTATCCCATCCGCGATTACAATTGCCAGCTTCATTGTATTATACTATACTTTCATATTATACTTTGTCAACCTTGAGTGACATCTATACTGGGGGGCAGACCAATGACCCTGGGCTTTGGCCTAGCCACCCCTATCCTAGCCATTGGGTTTTCCTGAAGGAAGCCTTCTTGGACAAGCCGGTTGAAAAAGCAGGAAAGAACGACGAAGCAATGATGGACAGTCGAGTGGGGAGCCTTACACTGGGGAGTCTCAGAGCCATTGCCTTCAAGCCCCCAGCGATCTGTTTCAATCGCTACATAACCCAAGAACTCTCTGATGTGCCATTCAGTGAGGAACCCGATATCGTCGGGCCAGCCTCATTTTCTAGCGCTTTTCGGAGCGGTAGCGGGAGGGTATTTGTACTAGTAACATTATAGAAAGGGTTAAGAGAAAAACCAAGCAATAGAGCTAACGCCGGTCTCACAAAAAATACTTAACCCGGAGCAAAGGTGTTGCTGCATGATTGGGCAGTCTGTTTTAAGTAATCGGGTATAAGGAGATTAGAATGAGCACAGCCTTATGGAAAACAAAGGTGGATGAGGTTACTAAACAGAGAGGAAAGGCAAGAGAGACACTCTTGCCCTGTTTGGAAGCCATCCAAGAGGTATCTGGTTACATCCCGCAAGAGGCAGTTAGCTACTTAAGAGAAAACTTGGATGTCCCATCGGTAGATATCTACGGGGTGATAACCTTTTATGGGATGCTTACTACTAAGGAGCAGGGGAAATATGTCATCCGCCTGTGCAACTCTCTTCCCTGCTATCTCAACAATTCGGAAAATATGTTAGAGGTGATAGAGAGGGAGTTGGGCATAAAAGCTGGGGAAACATCGCCAGATAAGAACTTCACTTTAGAGGTTGTGCCTTGTTTAGGTCTATGCGATAAAGCACCAGCCATGATGATTAATGACAAAATCTATGAGAACCTGACCGAAGAGTCAGCTAAAAAAATCATCGCTGAGCTGAAGGGGTAAGGAAGCGAAAATGGAAAAGATATTGACCAAAAATATTGATAAACCCAATTCCCAGGACATTGAAGTATATCTAGCCGACGGTGGCTATAAAGCTCTGGAAAAAGTTTTGACTCTAAAGCCTGAAGAGGTCATTGACGAGGTCAAAAAGTCCAGGCTTGTGGGCAGAGGTGGAGCCGCCTTCCCTGTTGGCTTAAAGTGGTCATTTACCAGTAAAGAGGACGGTGAGCCAAAGTTCATAGTATGTAACGCTGATGAAGGCGAACCAGGAACATTTAAAGACCGTGTCATCCTCAGAAACGACCCACATCTTCTCTTAGAAGCTATCATCATTGGTGGTTACGCTATTGGAACCAGCCATGGATATATTTACGTCAGGGGCGAGTATTACCCCGAGATTGAGGTGTTAGAAAAAGCCATCAAACAGGCGAAAGAAAAGGGATACCTGGGCAATAATATCCTTCGCTCCGGTTTCTCATTTAATATCCAACTTTACAAGGGTGCCGGCTCTTATGTATGTGGCGAAGAGACAGCCCTGCTTGAATCAATGGAGGGGAATAGAGGCTCACCTGACTGCCGACCTCCATTCCCAGCGCAATCTGGATTCTTAGGTAAGCCAACAGCAGTAAACAATGTTGAGACCCTGGCAAATATCCCGGCTATTATAATTAACGGTGGCAACTGGTATTCAAAGATTGGCAGCCCTGGTTCGCCTGGTCCCAAACTATTCTGCTTATCAGGACAGGTAAATAAACCCGGGGTATATGAGCTTCCCACGGGGATACCACTACGGGAACTTATCGAGAACTACGGAGGGGGAGTAAGGGGTGAATTCAAAGCTGTTTTGCCAGGTGGCGTTTCCAGCAGCCTGCTCACTGACCTTGATGTGAAGCTGGACTATAAGAGTATAGCCAAAGCGGGTAGCATGCTAGGCTCAGGGGCAGTAATCGTGATAAATAGCGATACCAGTATGATAGATGTGGCTAAGAACACGATAGATTTTTTTGCTCATGAGTCTTGCGGTAAGTGCTCGGTGTGCCGTGAGGGAACAAGAAGAGCCAGGGAGATTATCACCCGATTTGCCAATGGGGGTGGCAGAGCCGAAGAACTTGACCTGCTGTTAGAGTTAGGCGAAGTAATGTATGATACCGCTTGCTGTGGCTTAGGGCAGGTAGCAATGAGTGCTACTACCAGTGCTATAAAGCTCTTTAGAGACGAATTTGAGCAGAAAGTGAGGGAATAAGGAGGAACAATGTTTACATTAACTATAAATGGTGAAAAAGTTACAGTTCCTGAAGGAACCAGCATTATGAACGCAGCTAAGCAGTTGCGCATTGATATTCCTCACCTCTGCTACCTGGAGGGGCTTGAACCAGAGTATCACTGCCGTATCTGCGGCGTTGAGATTGAGGGTGAGCCCAGACTAGCCCCTTCCTGCGTGCGTGCTGTAAGTGAGGGGATGAAGGTACACACAAACACAGCCAGAGTGAGAAGAGCTAGGAAAATGATTGTTGAGCTCCTGCTGGTAAATCATTCCGCGGATTGTCCTACCTGTGAAAGAAATCAAACCTGCGAGCTCCTAAAACTAGCCTTTGAGCTGGGGGTAAAAAAGGTAAGATTTGAGGGGGAAAAGCCATCTTATGAACTGGATGAGACAAGCCCGGCCATTATCCGTGACCCCAATAAATGTATCCTCTGCGGGAGATGTGTTCGTGTCTGCCATGATGTGCAAACAGTAAGTGTAATCGGCTTTATTAATCGTGGGCTTGACATTAAGGTCTCTACTTTCATGGAGAAGGGGTTGGGCAATGTGGAGTGCACCAACTGCGGTCAATGCATCCAGGTCTGCCCGGTGGGAGCCATCAAAGAAAAGTCGGCTGTTGATGAGGTGTGGGCAGCCCTTGCCAACCCCAAAAAGCACGTCGTTGTTCAGGAAGCACCAGCAATTAGGGCAGCATTGGGCGAAGAGCTAGGTCTTCCACCAGGAACACTTGTTGCCGGCAAGATGCACACCGCGCTGAGAAGATTGGGCTTTGATGCTGTTTTTGACACTAACTTCAGTGCTGACCTAACCATTATGGAAGAGGCAAATGAATTGGTGAAAAGGATTACCGAAGGCAGTGTTCTACCTCAGATTACCTCGTGTTGCCCGGGATGGATTAAGTTCATGGAACATTTCTATCCTGACCTTATTCCTAATGTCTCCACCTGTAAGTCCCCTCAACAAATGTTTGGTTCGCTAGCCAAGACATATTATGCCCAAAAGGCGGGAATTTATCCAGCAAAGATTGTCTCTGTTTCCGTCATGCCGTGCACCGCCAAGAAGTTTGAGGCACAGAGACCCGAGATGACCGATAGTGGGTTTAGAGATGTTGACTATGTTCTGACGACAAGGGAACTCGCCCGTATGATTAAGGAGGCAGGGATTGACTTCGCTGGTTTACCTGACGAGTCAGCAAGTCAGCTTATGGGACTCTATTCTGGAGCAGGAACAATATTTGGCGCCACCGGCGGAGTGATGGAGGCAGCACTGCGGACAGCTTACAAGCTTGTCACCGGCAAAGAGCTGGAGAGAATAGATATTGAGCCGGTAAGGGGACTTGATGGAATAAAGACAGCTACTGTGAATGTGGATAGCTTGGAGGTGAAAGTGGCTGTAGCTCACGGGCTGGGTAATGCCAGAAAAATCCTTGATGAGGTAAGGGCTGGCAAATCGCCTTACCACTTTATTGAAATTATGGCTTGCCCCGGTGGGTGTGTAGGTGGCGGCGGACAACCAATTAGCTTTGATTTGGCATTGAGGGGCATTCGAGGGCAAGTTCTCTACAATGAGGATAGGGTGCTTCCTTACCGCAGGTCGCACGATAACCCGTCAATAAAGAAGGTATACCAAGATTACTTGAAAGAACCATTGGGGGAGAAATCGCATCATCTACTGCATACTAAATATACTAACAGAGGAAGGGTATAATTCAAATAGATTAGAGCAATTTATAGATTTTATAAGCAAAGGAAGGGTAAAAGAAATGAATAGCAGAGTAGAAAGTCTAACTATCAACAGAACAGCAGTAATTACCTTTGTTGTATTACTGGGAATAGCCAGCGCCGCCCCTTTAATCCATAACCAATTTATTACCGGGCCTATTGTTAATGCCACACTTCTGATAGCCGTGGCTGTACTTGGTATAAGAGACGGGCTTCTTATCGGCTTAATCCCCAGCTCGATAGCCTTAGGTATTGGACTTCTCCCCCCAGTGCTGGCTCCAATGATTCCTTTTATTATTGTGGGGAATGCCATATTGGTGGTAACCTTTGGTTACCTGAGACACAAAAACTATTGGCTGGGAGTTGTCTCAGGAGCTGTCTTGAAGTTCGCCTTCCTTTTTGGCACCAGTTCAATAGTCACTAACCTACTCCTTAACCAACAGGTAGCAGCAAAGGTAGCAATAATGATGAGCTGGCCTCAACTGGTAACTGCTTTAGCCGGAGGACTGCTTGCTTACGGCTTTCTACAAAGTACCAAGAGACTCTCACATAGTTAATTAAGTTTAGCAGTAGCTTGATGCCCGTGGGAAAGGCTGAGGGTGCCCGGGGTGGCTTATTGAATAAGTAAATCTAGCGACTAGTTAGTTCCTTGCACCCTCAGCCATTTTAGCCCCTTTGCCACCTGAGTTCTTCAGTATATTCCGTAGGCGCTCTTCACATCACTGAACATGTTGGCTTTTTGTGCAATCTTTCGTAATTAACCTTCGTAGCTCACACGGTTAGCATAGTAGCCTAGCAGCACTTGTCTCCAGCGAAAGTTTTTTCATTCTTAACCACTCTAGCCTGTTTCGCAGACTATGTCACGTGGTACAAAGACACGATTCGCTGAGGCGTTGTTGCCATCTTTCCGCCTTGTACCTGGTAGCCCGTTCTAACAAAAGGGCGTTTTGTTATCCGCCATATCGCCTATGAGTACGCACAGACTTCGGCCTCTATTCCCCAAAGCACCGCTTTACCTCATATGGAACCGCTCCTGTTAGCAAAGCGTCCTTTAGAGTTGGAAAAACTCCTAAAAGCTCTTGCTAAGCATTGGATTAGTGCTATAATTATAAAAAGGGTTAGACTTATGGCTAGACTGAGATTGAGTGGCCAGATGATAGCTATTGAGGTGGTTAGGCAGCTTGGTATGAAGGTAGGGCGCTTAATAAATTGAACTAAGCACGGGGTGTAGCTGCCACCAAGCTTTATTGATAATAACGGTATTGGTATTTTGACCAAGAGTGGCTCAGGAAAGCTCGGGAAATTGTAGAAAGAAAAGGGGGTGAGAGATGAGGTAGTTGAGTAATTTAGCTAAACAAAATCTTAGAGAGGAGAATTTTTATTGATGAAACAGAAAAAATTGCTAACACTGATTGGAAGTTTGTGTTTGATACTAGCATTGGTTGCAATCCCTTTCACAGCTTGTACCCCTGAAGAGGTAACACCGACTCCACCTGAAGAGGAGGAGCCGACACCACCAGCGGAGAAATCCGTGGTTCAGATAGGTTGGTCGGAGACTCCTCAAGCAGGGATGAATCCGTTTCTAGCACGAAATGAGGGCGACTACCTATACTTAGGGCTCATGTATGAGCCCTTGTGTATGCCAATGATGAGCGGAACTGTAGAGCCCTGGATTGCAAAAAGTTGGGAGTACAAACCCGAGGAGAGTACGTGGATTTTCCATCTGGATGAGAGGGCTAAATGGAGTGATGGAGAGCCGCTTACTGCCGACGATGTGAAGTTCACTTTTGAGACTGCCTACAAGTATGACTTCTCCCTTGGTGCAACCACTGAAGCTTTCGTAGACTCAATTCAAGCCATAGATGGGCATACGGTGAGCTTCAAGATGAAGGAGCCCTCGGCTGCCTTTCTAAGTTTGGCTGGCGGCACCTTAATCATGCCAAAGCATATTTGGTCAGAGGTTGATCAGGTAGATGAATACCCAAACCCCAATCCTGTAGGCAGTGGACCTTTCCTGTTTAAGGAGTTCGTGCCTAGACAGTACTTCATTGCGGTCAAGAATCAGGACTATTGGCGTGGTCCAGCATATATCGACGAGGTAGTGATTAGGTGTTACTCGAACATGGAAGCGGCCATCATGCTTATGAAGAGAGGCGAAATCGACATTATGCCAGACCTCTCTGGGCAGGAAGCATTAATTCCAGCTCTACAAGAAGACCCGGCTGTGAACGTCGTTGTGGATAAATGGCCCCACGATTTCTACCTGGCGGTTAACTTTCGCTCATATCCACTCAATCTCTTGAAAGTTCGACAGGCAATGAACGTGGTAATAGACAGAAGGGCTGTCATACAGAACGCACTGGGCGGATATGGAGAGTATCCACCGCTAATGGGCTATGTTCCGCCAGCACTCTCCAAGTGGGCTGACACCGACCTTGTTTGGCCTTACACAGACATGAGTGAAGAGGAGAGAGTTACTGAGGCTAATGCTATGCTCGATGACCTGGGCTTCAAGGCAGGGAAGGACGGGATAAGGGTAACTGACAAAGGGAAAAAGATAGAATTCCGTTTAAGAGTGATGACTTGGCCTTCCTATATCCGAGCAGCTGAGCAAGTCAAAAAGGACTTGGAGAAAATAGGCATTGAGTGCAATATCCTCACATCAGATCCAGAGACACTGTACGGTGGCATCATTTACAGCGGGGAGCGTACAGAGGACTGGGATTTGTTGGTACATGGTTCCACTGTGGGCACTGTTGACTACATCGCAAGAGATTGGGCTCCTGAACCGCCAACATCATGGTGTAACGGACCAGCCTTTGGTTGGGAGAATGAAGAGACAGTATCGCTAATGCAAGCATCAAGAAGAGAGATGGACGAAACCAAGCGCTTGGCGATAGTAAAGAAATGGCAAAAGCTCTTTGCCGATGAGCTAGTGGTAATAATGTTAGGCCATAGGTTGCACCCAGCGGCCTACCGGACAGATAGGTTGACAGACTGGAACCCAGCCCGAATCAACTACGTAGGAGCATTGCATCCACTAGGCTCAATACAAAACCTGCTGTCGGTTCGCCCTATAAATAAGTAACCTAGCGCAGCTTGCCTGAGGTAAGCCTCGGGCAAGCTGCAGCAGGACTATTACTTAGCACCATCTGGGCATATCTTACTCACAGTTTTGTAGACCACGCCGTTGAGGAGGTTGTAGATTGACTGGTCGCTGGTTTGTCAGACGGGCTAGCGCGGGCCTTGTGGTACTATTTACTGTCGTGCTCATAAACTTCGTTATTCCCCGAATGATGCCTGGGAACCCCATAGACAAATTTGCCGGCGGAGTTAAACTGACTGTTGAGGCACGGCAGGCGCTAATAGCACGATTTGGACTGGATGCGCCTCTTTGGCAGCAATTCTGCCACTATTTTATAAACGCCTTCAGGGGAGATTTTGGATTATCATTTTCTTATTTTCCTACCCCAGTTTTGGATGTAGTGGCGCAGGCATTGCCCTGGACCCTCCTAGTTCTCGGCTTTGCCTTGATATTACAAGTGATCATCGGCTACATCTTGGGAGTAACCTCAGGCTGGAAGGCCGGCAGCAACGTAGATTCTGTATTACAGACTGGCTCCTTGGCCGTTTTCTCAACACCGGTCTTCTGGCTGGGCATGGTATTTCTATTTATATTCGGTTTCCAGCTTGGGTGGTTTCCGCTCGTCGGCGCTCACTCTATAGGTACCGAATACTCAAGCACCCTTGAGCATATAGCAGATATAATGAAGCATGCGGCGCTCCCTATCATAGTCCTGACCATTGGTCAGTATGCTGTCTACCAGCTTATCCTGAGAAACACCATGGTCGGCGTGCTCAGAGAGCAGTACATACTAACCGCTGAAGCTAAGGGGTTAAGTGAAAACAGGATAAAGTACAGGCATGCTGCCCGCAATGCGCTCCTGCCAATGGTAACCTTCCTAGCCCTGAGTTCTGCCATGGCTGTCGGTGGCTCAGTTTACGTAGAAACGATTTTCTCCTATCCTGGGATTGGGCTGTTAATCTATGACTCGGTGCTAAGTCGTGACTACCCAGTGATGCAGGGATGCTTTTTCATGTTTGGGTTGGTTGTTGTTATAGCCAACTTCATCGTTGACATACTTTATATGTACCTTGACCCAAGAATCAGGTATTAATCATGTTGAAGAAGAAACAATTAATTGAGTTTTGGCGAGTATACAAGCAAAGGAAGACAGCAGTTTTTGGCTTGGCTATTGTGGTTCTCTTTGTTATAGTTATTATTCTCGCCCCACACATCGCACCATACGACCCAAGCCTCACTGTAGGCAGGGCCTTCGACCCGCCCAGTTGGGAGCATCTACTGGGGACAAATGATATTGGGAATGATATTCTCAGCGAGCTCATTTTCGCTGGTCGCATCTCGCTTATGGTTGGCTTCATCTGCGCCTCATTAATCGTCATGACCGGGTCTATAGTAGGGTTAGTTTCTGGTTTCTTAGGTGGGATTGTGGACGAAGTCCTGATGAGGATAACTGACATAGTCATAGCCTTGCCTCGTCTTCCTTTGATGATTGTAATGGCAGCTTACATGGGCCCAGGTATGTGGACCATAATTTTCGTATATTCCGTGGTTGGCTGGGCGAGCCTTGCCAGGCAGGTAAGGTCACAAGTCCTCTCGGTCAAGGAATCTACCTTCATTGAAGCTTCAAGAGCAATGGGGGCAGGCAACACTCACATCATGGCTAGTCACATATTGCCCAATGTCATAGGCATAATCCTTATAAATGGTGTCATGGAGATAATGTTTGCCATATTGACCGAAGCTGGCTTAAGCTTTCTCGGCTTAGGCGACCCAACGCATGAGAGCTGGGGTGTTATGCTATACTTCGCTCAAATACAGGGGGCGTTTATCCGGGGAGCATGGTGGTGGATATTTCCCCCTGGACTGTGTATTGCACTAATTAGTTGTGGCTTCAATTTTATTGGCACTGCCCTCAACGACCTTTTCGCTCTGAAATTGGGGAAGAGGTAAGAGCCGATGTCTCTGCTAACAGTTGAGAATTTGAAAACATACTACTTCACTGAGAAAGGTTCGGTAAAGGCTGTCGAATATGTTGCCTGAAAAAATCCTAGTTAAAGGAGGAAAAATATGAGCCAAGGGAAAAATGTAGGGATAGGTATGCCGTTAAAGTGGCCCTACCCGATACGCTATAGAGAGGAGACTGAGGTTAGTGCTGATGTCCTGGTTCTTGGTGGTGGGTTAGCTGGTTGCTTTGCAGCCATAAGCGCAGCCAGAAAAGGCTTGAAGGTTGTACTGGTCGATAAGAGTTGCACAATACATAGTGGTGCTGCTGGCACAGGAATTGACCATTGGATGGGCTGCCCGGCGAACCCAGCCAGTAAAATTACCCCTGAACAGTATACACTATCACCAACTGAGACCTTTAGAGGGGGCTACAGTAATGTTATAGCCACCTATATTATGGCTAGGGATAGCTATGATGTACTTCTCGAACTGGAAAAGATGGGGATGAAGGTTAGAGATACCGAGGATGAATTCAAGGGCGCTGATTTCAGAGATGAAAAGACCAAGCTCTTGTTCGCTTATGACTATGAAAACAAACACTGTGTCCGCATTTGGGGAACGGGAATGAAGCCCGCACTATATAGGGAGTGTAAACGGTTGGGTGTGAACATCTATGAGAGAACCATGGTAACAAGCCTACTAACTGAAGGCGGTAAGCAGGGAGCTAGGGTGGTAGGAGCCACAGCAGTGAATACGCGCACCGGTGAATTCTATATCTTTAAGGCTAAGGCTTCTGTACTTTGCATGTGCACCCCAGAACGTCTCTGGATATTCTCAACAGAATGGACCGGGCTGGTTGGTAGAGATGGTCCTCCCACCAATGCCGGGGATGGTCACGCTATGGCTTGGAGGGCTGGCGCCGAGTTTACCATGATGGAGAGGTCTGACCACGAAGAGTGGGGGGGCAGCACAGGAATTGGCAGCATGATGTTTAGTAGCGGCTCTAGCTTTGCTACCTGGTATCCATGTTCAATTGTTGATGCCAATGGGAAAGAAATCCCATGGGTTGATACCGAGGGCAAACCTATACCAACAATATCTCAGCGAACTCACCCTGCCCCGGGACAAGACTTTTTCTCCCTAGTATTGGGCGGGGGGGAAGGCGGCACAAGTTCCGTGCCACATTTGATTCCCGACTTAGCTGAACGCATAAAGAAAGGGGAATTTGCCTTACCGCTTTATGCTGACCTGCCTGGCATGCCACAGCATGAGCGGCGTGCTATCTTTGGTCTTATGGTTGGCCAGGAAGGTCATACTTGGGCAGTCTATCGCAATTTAACCCATGCTGGCTTTGACCCTGATAAAGATTTGCTTCAAGTATATGAGTTGGCACCGGCACCCCCTGGCTGGCGGAGGCTGCGTTATGGTGGGTTAGCACACGACTGGGATTTAAAGACCAACCTTGACGGACTTTATGCCGCTGGGCAACAAATATTTGATGGCTGTGGAGCGTCACACGCCTGTAGTACTGGACGATGGGCTGGTAACAAGGCGGCAGAATATGCTATGAGAGCAGATAAGCCAGTGCTGAGCCGAGAGCAAGTTGACAGTGAAAAGGCTCGTGTCTACCTACCTATAGAGCGAAGCGATGGTATAGAGTGGAAGGAGCTAGAGTCTGGAATTGCTAAGGTCATGCAGGATTACTGTGGCGATACTAAGACCGAAGAGTTAATGAATATAGGCCTAAAGTCATTCAGCGAGATTAAGCAGGCTGAAGCCTCTACACTCTGTGCCAGAAACCCACATGAGTTAATGCGTACCCTGGAAGTTCTGGATATTCTTACCTGTTGTGAAATAATTATCCATGCTTCTTTAGCTCGGAAAGCAAGCAACAGGTGGTTAAGCTTCGAAAGATTAGACTATCCTGAAGATGACCCTCCTCAGTGGCGCAAGTGGGTTACCCTTAAACTTGAGGATAATGAGGTAAAGGTCGACGAGTTATCCCTTGACTACTATGGTTCTCTCAAAGAGAGCTACGAAGCGCATAAGAAATAGGAGGCTACTACAGTGGAAAAGGCATGTGTTACCCCTAATCTAGTCACTCCAAATAAGCCGGTAATATTTGACGCTAATGTCTGTAATGGTTGCAATAGGTGTGTAGAGGTCTGCATGAGCGATGTGTTTATGCCGAATCCAGAAAAAGGCAAGCCACCAATCATATTATACCCTGATGAATGCTTCTATGGTGGTTGCTGTGTAAAAGAATGCCCCCTTCATGATAAGGGTGCAATCAGGCTTAATTGGCCACTGATGCAGAGGGTGCGCTGGAAGCGCAAAGAGACAGGTGAACACTTTAGGGTTGGGATGCTCAACCCACCACCTCCCAACACAAGGCCGCCAGCTTAGAGCAGAAGATTTCATAATTGTTATTCCCCCGAGGTTGCATGGTCTTCGTGTCTCACACTAACTTGAAAATGTGACAAAGCCGAAAAGGGGTGTATATTTGTGTGTAATCTCAAAAGCAACCCAGGGTTTACGCCAGAAGGTTTTTGGTCGATTCGAGGCTGGCATATGGGTCATTACTGCGATTGATCTGCTCTATGCCGCCGGTTTCTCTATTTGCCTTCCCTTTCTCTCCCTATACCTATACCTAGAGCGGGGTCTCTCCATGACCATGGTTGGGATGATTATTCTGGCTAGTGGACTCTGCTCTGCCGCTACCCAATTGGCAGGTGGAGGGCTTTCAGACCGGTTCGGTCGCCGCCCGCTTCTACTTGGAGGAGCAGGGATAAGGGTGTTCCTCTACTCGGGGATGGCAGTCTTGATTGGCTTTTCAGCCCCGATATGGGCTATTGTAGCCATCTATATCGCCGGACGGTTGGTGGGAGCGATAGCGGAACCCGCCACCTCAGCAATGGTGGTGGACTTTTCCCCAAAGGAGCGCCTGACGGAGGCTTACGGAGTTCTGAGGGTGGGGCGGAATGTAGGCTGGGCTGCTGGCCCAGCGGTAGGAGGATATCTGGCAACCTTCCTCCCCTATGCCTGGCTTTTTGGGGCAGCAGTGTTGGCAAGCGCTCTTGCCTTCTGTATTATCCTTCTCTTCCTCCGAGAGTCCTTCCACGGAGCCGCTGAACAGGTAAACCTTCGCAGTATATTCTCCGTTGCCACCGACCGGACCTTTCTGATGTTCACTGGATTAGTTCTCTTAGCCTTTTTGGTTGTAGGACAACATGTCAGCACTCTCTCGGTTTTTACTGTAGACCGCTTAGGGTTTTCAACAGCCCAGTATGGTCTCCTGCTCACTGCCAATGGCCTGGTCGTTATCCTTTTTCAGTACCCGGTAGCCCGCTGGCTCAGCCATCTAACGAAATCCTTGCCCCTCATCTTGGGGTGTTGGCTCTATGGGCTTGGGTACCTATCCCTGGGCTGGGTTGGAAGTTTCACCTGGGCAGTTGTGGCGATAGTGATCATCACAGCTGGCGAGATTATCTTTTTCCCCACAGCACTTTCAGTGGTAGGTAAGCTCTCTCCACAGGACCAACGAGGTCGCTATATGGGGTTCTTCGGATTGAGTGGGGCCCTGGGTATGTCGGTCGGGCCACTGCTGGGTGGGGTATTGCTTGACGCTTTCCCCACTGACCCCCGGTTCATCTGGGGGACAATTGCCTTTGTGGCTTTTGTGGCCGCGGCGGGGTTCCATCGGTGGGGCGTGGCCCGCCAAGCGAGCCGCACATAAGCAGTTCAGCCCCGGGACCAGCTCTGCTGGACGAAAGGGTTCCACTTCGACATTGAACCATTGCCCGATACGTTTAACTATTGTTCTTTCGTCCATTTTGTGTGGTAGATAACAAGAAGGCTGGATATCCCCTGCATAAGGACATCCAGCCTTGTATAGAACTCCAGTTCCTGGATTTAATTATCGTCCTTAACTCTTTCCTATCCTGAACATTTTCGTCGCACATACGGGGCATACACCCTGAGTAGCCGGCCTGCCATTCTTCAAAGTTACGGCCTTAGCATCCTTCATTTCCCTTTTGGTTCGGCACTTCAGACAGTATGCTTGCATTGAATCTACCTCCCTTTTTAGCATGAAGAATAGACTATTCACTTCTACCATGTCAATAGTCCAATAGTTATATACAAGCTCAGGAATTACTCAGTTTGGAATCCAGATATGCCTCCTTAAAATTTGCTGTACCAGACAAGAAACTGCTAATCTTAGACTGCGGCGGGCTCTGCCAGGGGAAACTGAGGTGCTAGGGGGTTTGCAAATCCTTTCTCCCGCCTGGTTTAAATATTTTACCTCCCCCTCCCGTGCGGGTAGCCTCAGCTGCAATCGGGCAAGTGGCATCTCGCTTTTTTATTTGTGTGTTTTACCTAGATATTATTGAACATTTGCTTGATTTGTTCAGCCCTATACACGAAAAAGAGGGGGCTCTCCCACTGATACTTAGGAGAGCCTCTACTTCACAACGAGAGACGCTCTGTAGTCCAAATCCAAGCGTTTTTTCGGGATGGTCAATGGTTTGCTCTACCTTCCCCCTCTCCTTTGAAGGAGAGGGGGACAACCGGGGTGAGGTTGATAAACAATCCCTTCCCCTTGGTAAGGGGAAGGGAAACTTTGAATGAATTGAAGCAAGCTCGGTTGAATGTTGCTACTGAAACCTTTAATGATCATTTGGATTATCTGGTCAGATTGGCTGCAAAATTGCGAGACCATCTTAATACTCCTCTATCCTTTAGGGATACTAGATATTCCGAGGATTTATTTAGAAACTTTTTGGAGACCAATATCTTGCGGGTGGACTACTCTTTATCCCAAGTCGATACAGAAAGGATATCTTGGCGCAATCGTAATCTGAATAAACAGCTCTTCGATTCACTTAAACAGCATACTGAAGAAATAATACGCTGGCAAGCAATAAATGAATGGGAAAAGGCTTGGGATAACTGTCAGGCACTTTTTGATAATCTGAAGGTAGAAGGTCAAAAGGTATTAAGTAATCTTCTTAATGAAGATAAAGACCTATTACAAGGGGTTAAGGAATGGAGCCAATTAGAGCGACCACAGGAAACGAGAACGCCAGAGGAACAAATAATAGGTGCAGAAAAAAGAATGATAGAGTCAGTACTGGATGCCATATTGAAAAGGATTACTAATGATGTACGGGAAGGCATTCCCTTTGGTAAATTAATAGAACCAAAAGTTATAATTAACTTCCAGCTAATCGAGCGAGTATCTATATTCACCGAAAAAGAGTGGATTGAAAAGCTAATGGTTTTATGCCAGGATGTAGCTCAACATCTACTTGACAATCAAAAAGAACTTTTTAGGCAGTTATACAACGAAGCTTACAAGATAGGAAAAACGACTGATGAGCTCGATGGAATACTTGACCCAATAATACTCAGACATATAATAATTACCACCCCGCGGTGTAAGCTTTGCCCTGCATAATTGGCACAAAAAAACTATTCCAAAAAACTGAAGAAAGGAGATTAAAATGAAAGGGAGCCTTAGACAAAGAAGTAAGGGTTCTTGGGAAATCTGTGTCGATATCGGGAGGAATCCAGCAACAGGTAAGCGCCTAAGACAGTTTGAAACGCTCAGGGGCACCAAAAAAGACGCACAGAAACGGCTGCATGAGTTATTACACACCCTTGAGCGAGGCAGCTATGTTAAACCTACCCGGCTAACGGTCGCCCAGTTTCTTGAGGAGTGGCTGCGGGACTATGTTGAATTAAATTGCTCACAAAGGACAGAAGCAAGTTATGAAATGATAATACGCCGTCACCTTATTCCAGAACTGGGCAGCATACCCTTGAGCCAGCTTGAGCCTCGCCATCTTCAGGCTTTCTACAGCCGACAAAGAGAGAAGGGACGTGTTGATGGCAAAGGGCAGCTGAGTCCGCAAACTGTACGGTATTGCCACTCTCTCCTAGCAGAGGCGTTAGGGTATGCCGTTAAAATGGGACTACTGAATCGCAATGTGGCTCAGGCTACAGAGGCTCCACGGGCTGACCACAAAGTCATGTCGACCTTAGCAGCAGAGGATGTTCCGAGGTTTTTGGAGACTGCTCAGGAAACGCCTTATTACACGCTCTTTTATCTTCTTCTTCACACCGGCTTGCGCCGTGGTGAGGCATTGGCATTAAGGTGGAAAAATGTTGATTTAGGCTTGGCCTCTCTTGGCATTTCGGCTTACTTATCTGTGACTGAAACAGCATATAAGCTAAATGGAACCTGTATAATAAAGGAGCCTAAGACCTCAAAGAGCCGACGCCGAATTGCCCTCTCACCCTCCCTAGCATTGGTACTGCGTCAGTATAGAGTTGAGCAGGAGGCGCAACGGGCTTTACTGGGGAAGCCACTGACTAACGAGGACTTTGTATTTGCTCACCTAGATGGCACTCCCCTAGACCCAAGCACGGTAAGCCATACTTTTAATAAGGTTATTCGCAGGGCAGGCTTGCCCCATATCCGTCTACATGATCTGAGGCACACTCATGCCAGTTTACTATTACAGGTGGGTACGCATCCCAAAATAGTTCAGGAGAGGCTGGGGCACTCTAGCATCAGGGTAACGCTGGATACCTATTCTCATGTAATGGGTGGGTTGCAGGAAGCAACTGCTCAACGCTTCGACGATTTCCTAGCAGGCAAGGGTATTGAAAATGTCGGCAAACACCCCCAAAGATGCCGCAAATATCCCAAAATAGCTTCGGGGTGGCCGGATTCGAACCGGCGACCACCTGAACCCCATTCAGGTGCGCTACCAGGCTGCGCTACACCCCGCCTTAGTTTCAAATATATTAGCATAATTCGTTTGTAAGGACAATAAAGTGTACTGAGATTATTTATTAACCTCACCCCTCGAAGAGTCTTCGACCTTTATCCCCCTTCCCCTCAGGGGAAGGGGGTCAGGGGGATGGGGTCAATGTTGTGGAGAGAAGAAACATGATAATCTATGTCACCAATTTATCTGAACTAGCTAATAAAGCATGATTGAAAAAATTGCGCTTTTAGGTTATAAATATAGAGTATCAAACATTCGGAGGCTTAGATTTGGCGAAAAAGAAGGCGGAAAAACCTCGGCGTGAGGTCACCAAACGCCAGCTTTCTCGGTGGCAACGGCAGAAGAGGAGACAGCGCATTATCCTTGGCTCAGGGATTTTGATTATCATTGCTGTCTTAGCTGTTGTTGGGGTCGGGATTTATAGTCGGTGGTATATTCCTGAGTATAAACCACTGCATGAAACTGTAATTGAGGTAAATGATACCCAGTTTGATATGAATTATTACATAAAGATGCTCAAGTATTACGGAAGAGATATGCCTATCCAATATATGCAATTTGTGGCTGATGACGTGGTCACAGTTATTGAGCAAAGTGAACTGATAAGGCAAGGAGCTATGGAGTTGGGCATCAGAGTTAGTGATAAGGAGGTTGATGAGGAACTTGGGAGTTATGACCCCCCATTAAGTAAAGACTATAGAGATGTGGTTAGAACAGGGATGCTAGTGGACAGACTGCGTGATGAGTATTTTGAGCAGAAGGTGCCAACGATTGCCGAGCAGAGGCACATATGGGCGATGTTTTTGGAGAGTGAGAGCCAGGCAAATGAGGTTATAGCCAAGCTGGAGGCTGATGAGGATTTTGCTGAGCTGGCTGGTGAGCTTTCCCTGGATGCCACTTGTAAAGAAAAAGGGGGCGACCTCGGTTGGCGACCTGAAGGCGTTTTGCCTTTGCTGATAGGAAGTCCCATACTTGAGGAGCAGGCCTTCAACTGTGAAGTAGGGGTATTAAGCCAGCCAATATATGATGAGGAAACAACCAAAGGTGTGGGCTACTGGATAGCTAAGGTATTAGAAAGGAGGGGGGAGGAGGAAAAAGCTAAAGTGCTAGGAATATTACTGGGTAGTGAAGAAGAGGCACAAACGGTAAGAGTCAGGCTGGAGGCTGGTGAGGACTTTGGTGAGTTAGCCGAAGAGCTCTCTGAACACGAAGAGTCTAAGGAAAATGGAGGAAATTTGGGCTGGTTGACTCCGGGCGAGGTGGGTCTCACCGTTGATGAGTTTATGTTTAACCCTGAGATAGAGCTGGGGGTAGTAAGTGAGCCAATATTTGATGATACTATTGTCACTGAAGGGGGCTATTGGCTGATAAAGGTATTAGAAAGGATAGAAAAGAAGGAAGAAGCTGATGTTCAGGTAATACTGTTGGCTAGCGAGCAGGAGGCTAACGAGGTCAGAGTCAGGCTGGAGGCTGGCAAGGATTTTGCCACCCTGGCCGAGGAATTCTCTCAGCACGATGAGTCTAGAGAAAATGGGGGGGATTTTGAGGTGTTGTCCCGCGATATGATGAGTTCAGCCTTTAATGAGTTTGCCTTTAACCCTGAGATTGAGTTGAAAACGCTAAGTGAGCCGATTCGTGATGATACGGTTGTAACCACTGGTGGCTATTGGCTAGTAAGGGTTGAGGAAATAGATGAAAACAGGCAGATTGATGAGGAGAATAGGGATTTGCTGAAGGCTGATGCTTTGAGCCAGTGGGTTGAAGCATTATGGGATGACCCTGATAATAAAATTGAGAGTTATCTGGATGATGAGAAAATGCAGTGGGCAATTTGGTACGTTATCGGGAGCTAGAATCAAACTGGGGGTTAAGGAATTGAAGAAACAGAGCATTGGAATTGGGTTGATGGGGCTGGGGGTGGTTGGGGGGGAAGTAGCTAGGGTTCTGATGGATAAGGCAGAGGTTTTAGCTGAGCAGGTAGGTTGCCCCCTTGTCCTGAGAAAGGTGAAAGTTTTAGAGTCGGATTTAGCCAAACCGCAGGCAAAAGAGATGGGGCTTCAGCTTTTTACTACCGATGCCGATGAGTTTTTTGCTGAGCCTGAGATGGATATAGTGGTTGAGGCTATCGGCGGTGAGGAGCCAGCCCTGGATTATTTGAAACGGGCGCTCTCCGGCGGCAAGCATGTGGTTACCTCCAACAAGGAGGTTATCGCTAAGCATGGGGCGGAACTATTTGCTCTAGCTCAGCAGTATGGGGTAGGACTGCGCTGTGAAGCCAGTGTTGGTGGTGGCATTCCTCTAATCGCCCCTTTCCAGCAAGACCTGGTAGCCAATAAGATAAGTGGTATTTACGCCATAATAAACGGAACCACTAATTATATTCTTACCCGGATGGCAAGAGAGGGTACAGATTTTGCTTCAGCACTCAAGAGAGCCCAGGAGTTAGGCTATGCCGAGGCTAACCCCGAGGATGATGTGGACGGAATAGATGCTACCTATAAACTGGCTATTCTTGCCTCTTTAGCCTTCCATTGCCAGGTTCAACCTCAGGATATCCATTGTGAAGGCATTTCTCGACTGGATAGTCGTGACTTCAAATACGCTCGGGAGCTAGGCTTTGCTATAAAGCTGCTGGCTATAGCTAAACAGGGCGATAGCTGGATTGAGGTGCGAGTTCATCCCGTGTTCATCCCTGAGGAATCCCTTCTGGCTAAGGTTGACGGTGTCTATAATGCTATTCTGGTGGAAGCTGACCTGGTGGGCAAGGTGCTTTTCTATGGTGAGGGGGCTGGTGCCTTGCCTACTAGTAGTGCGGTGGTAGCTGATGTAGTATCAGCCGCCCAGGATATTATCGCTGGTGGGGGTAGTAGGGCAAGGTGGAGGCTTGAGCCAGGTAAAATCATTAAACCTATGTCTGAGCTTGAGACCCGATATTACCTCAGGCTGAATGTTGCTGACCGACCCGGGGTCTTGGCTCAGGTGTCTAAGGTTTTAGGTGACCATCTAATTAGTATTTCCTCGGTTATCCAGCAGGCGGCTGATAGTGTGTCTCAGACGGCTGAAATTGTTATCATGACCCACCCCGCTCAGGAAAGGGAGATGCAGCAAGCCCTTGATGAGCTGGGGCATCTGGCTTCAGTTAAACAGATATGCAACTTCATCCGGGTCGAGGCTTAAGTGAATGTCCATAGAAGAACAAATTGCCGAGTTAATTGATAAATACGAGGGCTTAAGCACATCTGAAATAAAAGGCTTTCACGAAGCTAAGACCAAACAAGGCTTCATTGAGCCTCTATTTAGAGCTTTAGGCTGGGACTTTGATGATACAAATGAGGTGGCCCCGGAGGAGAAAGCTTCAAATGGACGGGTAGATTACGCCTTCAAACTGAAGGGTGTATCCCAATTCTACTTGGAAGCCAAGCAACTAAAAGCCGACCTTACCACTCCAGAATATATCAAGCAAGCTGTTACCTATGCCTATAACAAGGGTGTGACTTGGGCGGTGTTGACTGATTTTCGTGAGCTACGGCTCTTCAATGCACAAACAAACAAACCATTCTTAACGCTTACTTATAAGGATTATATTGCGAACTTTGATAAGCTATGGCTCCTTTCTCGTGAATCGCTGGAAAACGGTTTGTTGAACAAAGAGGCAGCCCAATATGGTGCTTTGCCACCCTCTCTACCCATAGAAACGCGGCTCTATAAGCAACTCCGCCAGTGGCGAGAAGAACTTTTTAATCAAATACATGGCCACAACGAGGAATTAAGTCCAAATAAGATAGATGAGGTTGTTCAGAGACTTTTTGATCGCCTTATCTTTATCCGCACCTGTGAGGATAGAAATTTAGAAGAAAAGTGCTTGCTTGCCGCGGCAAACCAATGGAAATCGGTGGGATACAAGGGGGAGCTAATAGAGGAACTACGGCACATCTTCGAATCCTATCGTAATACCTATGATAGCGAGCTATTTGACAAGCATCTGACAGACGGTGTCTTCATCGAAGGCTCAACCATTGAGAAGATTCTAAGTGGCCTGTATGAAATTCCGGGAAGTCTGGCAAGCTATAACTTCAATGACATTGATGCTGATGTGCTTGGTGCCGTGTATGAACAGTATCTGGGCTATGTAGCTACTAAAGTTAAGGAAAGGGTAGAAGCTCAGCTCAAACTAAGTATTACTGATGAAGAGACCTTCGCAATCATCAGCAAAAAGCAGCGTCGTAAGGAACAGGGCATTTACTATACACCAAAGTTTGTCACCGACTATATTGTTAAAGAAACAGTTGGGCGGTTTATTAAAGAGCATGATTATAACGAAATACGCACTGTAAAAATCCTCGACCCAGCCTGTGGGTCAGGTTCTTTCTTAATCCGCGCTTATGATGAACTTCTAAACTACCACGCAAGAGAGCGCAACAAATCCTTAAGTGAACTCGACCAAAAAGACCGCTTGCCTGTTTTACTCACTAATATCTACGGCGTAGATTTAGACATGCAAGCGGTTGAGATTACGCGACTGAATCTGCTACTCCGTACCCTTACAGAGAAAGACAAGCTTCCATACCTCAGCAATAACATCCGACAGGGCAACTCCCTAATCTCCGGCACCGAGGAAGAACTGAAAGGCTACTTTGGGGATAACTGGCGGGACAAAAAACGCTTCAACTGGGAACAGGAGTTTAAGGACATTATGGCTAATGGGGGCTTTGATGTGGTGATTGGTAATCCACCGTACGGTGCAGAATTTGATGAGTATGATAGAGCTTATATTGAAAAACGCTATTCCCATAGCAGAGACAACAAAAATAGTGCTATGGTCTTTATCGAAAAGGGCTTGAGCTTGACCAAAGAAGGTGGGTTCTTCAGCTTCATTATACCCAAATCTCTGGCTTACAGCCAGAAATGGGCGAGTGGACGTAAACTAATACTGGATAGGCTTGGCTGCGCTTGTGATGCCAGCCAAGCGTTTAAGGAAGTTCTGCTTGAGCAGATGGTAGTAGTCATCTCTCAAAAGTTTCTTCACAAACCCTTCTATGAATCGGTGTCCCTTGAAGAAGACGAAAAGAAGGAGCCAGTCTCTATCTCTAAAGAAACTTCGAAAAACACCGATACGATTCTATTGGGTATAACTAATAAAGAGCTACAAGTCTTTAACAAAATGACTGCATCCAAGCTCTTCATGAAAGGTATTAGCAAAACGGCAAGGGGACTACCTTTCCAGAGACACCTAACCAAAGACCCTAAAGGTATTCCTATTTATCGAGGAGACCATATTGCTAGGTATACCTTGTATGAGACCAAAGAAACGCTACCGGAGGCAATCCTGTCTGGAGCGGATAAGAAGGTTTCATTCTTACGCCAGCCCAAGATTATCTCACAGCGGATAATCGCTCACGTTCTGAAGCCTACTGACCATATAATACTTATGGCCACCTTTGATAAGAACAGTGTTCTGACAGTGGATACAGTGGAAAACACGGTACTGAGCGATAACAGATTTAGCTATGCTTTTATAACGGCTCTACTCAATTCTAAACTGTGGTCTTGGTACGCCTACAAATTCATCTTTAGTAACGCAATAAGGACGATGGATTTTGATGACTATTATGTTGGCAAGTTACCCCTTCCTTCTATTGACTTCAATAACCCTATTGAAAAGAAGATACATGATGCTCTGGTGGCTCTGGTAGATAGGATGCTGGAGTTGAATAAACGGCTAGCACCTATTCGCAATACATACTGCAATGAACGTGATGAACTTAAAAGAGAGATTGAGCAAACGGACAAAGAAATAGATAACCTTGTCTATGACCTCTATGGACTTACTGAAGAGGAAAAGCAAGTCATATAGACTTCTCTTGCAAGCAAGTCCTCAAGCTTGAGCGAGTGTCCTATAGGGAGTCCTAGAGGGGCGAAGCCCCTCTTATGAAAAAATCTTCCCCCTCCCTTACAAGGGAGGGGGATACAGGGGGAGGGTTGCTAAGTAAATGAAACACGGCGTCCTAATTAACTATAAAGCCTTCCTTCCCGTCACCTCAAAAACGCCCCTCTTCTCTCTAGGCGAGGGGGATACCCCTCTGGTCAGGTGCAGTGAGCTTGAGAAAGAAATTGGTTGCGGTGAGCTATATCTTAAGCTGGAGGGGTGTAATCCTACCGGTTCCTTTAAAGATAGGGGTATGGTAGTTGCTGTAGCTAAAGCGCTTGAGGCTGGCAGCAAGGCTCTCATGTGCGCCTCCACCGGCAATACCAGTGCCTCAGCCGCCGCCTATGCCGCCTATTGCGGAGTCGGCGCTATTATTGTTGTCCCTAAAGGCAAGATTGCCCTCGGTAAGCTCGCTCAAGCTATTATCTATCGGGCTAAAATAGTTACCATTGAGGGAAATTTTGACCAGGCGCTAACCATAGTGCAAAGTCTGACTGAGAGGCATCCGATTACCCTGGTGAACTCGGTTAACCCCCATCGCATCGAGGGGCAAAAAACCGCCGCCTTTGAGATTATCGATAGTTTAGGTCAAGCCCCGGACTATCTCTTTATCCCGGTAGGTAATGCCGGCAACATTACTGCCTACTGGAAGGGCTTTGTTGAGTATTATCAAGCGGGTAGGGCAAAGAGCAAGCCTAAGATGATGGGTTTTCAGGCAGAGGGCGCTGCCCCCATTGTTCGGGGCTATGTTATTGACCAGCCGGAGACTGTTGCCTCGGCGATACGAATAGGCAACCCGGCTAGCTGGCAGAAGGCGGCGGCTGCCCGCGATGAATCCGGTGGCGTTATTGATATGGTCAGCGATAACGAGATTCTGGCCGCCCAGAGGCTTATGGCGACCAAGGGGGGTGTCTTTGGCGAGCCAGCGTCAGCCGCTTCTTTAGCCGGACTTATCAAGCTTTCCCGGAAGGGGATGGACTTCTCACAAAGTAGGGTGGTTTGTGTGATAACCGGCACCGGACTCAAGGATACTGAGACCGCAGTAAAAGATGCTGAGCCCTTTCTTGAGCTCCCGGCTGATTTAGCCGCTGTGGAGCAAGCTCTAAACTTGGGTTAAGCTAACTTGACATAACAATTGAAACAATTCAAAGCTAATCAGATAGGAATTGTGTCTCTAAAAATTAAGTCGCATATTTCGTACCTACTTAGATAGGAATTGTTTTAGGAAACAATGGTAAGCGTTAAAGGAGGGCGAGAGTGTTTAACGAGGCTGAGATTAAGGAAGCAGTAACCTCTATCATCAGGGCTATTGGTGAAGACCCTGAAAGGGAGGGGTTGCTCGGCACTCCTGGGCGTGTGGCTGAGATGTATGCCGAGCTTTTTATGGGAATTAATAAGGATCCTAAGGAAGAGCTATCAGTAATTTATGAGGAAGGGCACCGCGAAATGGTAATTCTCAGGGATATTTCCTTTTATTCCATGTGTGAGCATCATCTTTTGCCATTTTACGGTGTGGTTCACATAGGTTATATCCCTAATGCCACTGGGCGTGTTGTCGGTGCTAGTAAACTGGCTCGGGTGGTGGAAATCTTTGCCAAGCGCCCCCAGATTCAGGAGAGAATGACCACCCAGATTGCCAATGCCATTGTTGATGGGCTCAAGCCTGATGGGGTGGGGGTAATTGTCCAGGCTGAGCACCTGTGTATGATTATGCGTGGCATCAAGAAGCCGGGAAGCGCTATCGTTACCTCAGCCCTCAGGGGCACCTTTCGCCGCAGAACAGAAACCAGGGCTGAATTTCTCTCCCTGCTGCAGGGTAAATAAGCTCGGTTAGTCAGAGGATGGGATTGGTCTGGGTTCCTGGACTTCCATTTCCTGACCGCAGCAGGTAGCTACACCATCACCGGCTTTGGTGCATAGTATTTCAGTGCCACACTTAGAGCAGCGATACCTTTTACCTAATTGACTTGCCATTTAAGTAATACTCCCACAAACCAGCTTACCTTATTTCTTTAACTCCATGGGTTGACCGCAGCAGCAAATTGTGCCTTCGCCCCCCCTGGTAACGATGAACTCAGCGCCACACTTAGCACAGCGATACCTCTTACCTATCTGATTTGCCATCTCATACCGCCTTTCTATGGTTTACTTTACTGCCATTAAACGCCTTATTATTATAAGCTCTGGCTTAAACCGCTGTCAAAGCCCTCTAATGAGATTGCAACCTCACCCCCTTTGTCCCCCTCTGCTAAAGGAGAGGGGGAATTGGTTATGTAAGAGGGGCTATGCCTTTCTAAAGAAACTATCTTCCCCTTATCAAGGGGAAGGGGATACAGGGGATAGGGTTGATAAACAATCTACTCACCCACAATTTGCACCATGATTTGCCTTGACCTCGGTCTATTGTCGAAATCTACCAGCACTATTTGTTGCCAGGTTCCCAAAGCTAGCCTTTTGTTGTTAAATGGAATTACTAATGAGGCACCCAGCAGCGAGGCTCGGACATGTGAGTATCCGTTGCCATCGCCCCAACGCCGGTCATGGTTATAGGGGATGTCTTTGGGGACATTTCGCTCCCACATATCCTGGAAATCAGAGAGTAGTCCAGATTCAAATTCAATGGTGGAAATCCCAGCAGTTGAACCGGAGACAAACAGGGTAACTGTTCCATTACTTATATCCGTCTCAGCTAACTGCTGTTCTATCTGTGGCGTAATGTCAATAATATCGCAGTGCCCTTTACTTTGAAGGCTAATTGTTTTGGTGATGACCATATTCAACCTCACCCCCTTTATCCCCCTCTCCTTCAAAGGAGAGGGGGAAGTTTTTTGGAAAGAGTGGCAAAACCCCTCTTAAACACCCCCATCAGCTAATTCATCCCATAATATATCGTCCAAATCAAACACCGGTCCATCCTTACATACCTGCCTTAGCCCTCTTTTTGTTTTCACCGTGCACCCGTAACAAACCCCGCGCCCGCATCCCATCCTGACCTCCAGGGAAACCTGGGTTGGCTTTCCTTTCAGGAGGTGTTGCTTTCGGGCTGCTATAGTCTGATACATTGAGATAGGCCCACAGGCAAAGATTTGGTCTGCCCAGCCCATAAAATCGGGCAGGAGGTTGGTTATCATGCCCTTTCTGCCGGCAGTCCCATCCTCAGTGGCGGTGACGAGCTTGACTTCAGGGGGTAGGAGGTATTCGGGGTAAAGCTGGGTAGTGGTTGGTGTTCCCGAGAGCAGCGTTACCGAGCATCCTTGATTCAGGGCTTGCTGAGCTAGGAAGACTAACGGGGCAATGCCAATGCCGCCAGCCACTAGTAGCAGGTTATGTGAGCCAGAATGAATAGAATAGCCGTTGCCTAATGGTCCAAGCAGGTCTAGATTATCACCGGCTTGGCATTGAGACAGCCAGCGAGTACCCTTCCCCACTACAGTGAATAGTAAGGCAATTTCGTTTCCGTCTAGTTGATGGATGCTAAGTGGGCGGCGTAATTGGTATTCCAATCCCTCTCCACAGCGAACCATGACAAATTGCCCCGGCTGGGCTTGAGAAGCTATTGGAGGAGAATTCAGCCAGACGAGGTAGACCCTGGGCATGATTTCATTGTTGGAAATAACACGAGCTGTAGCTTGCCTCAAGTGGGCTCCTTTCTCCGATAGTCTGATAGTGGCTGAGCGCTATAAATGTGGCTCCCGCTAAGGAGCACCTCCAGGGCAGCTTGAGCGGTATCAAGGGAAGTAAAGCACGGGATGCGCTTCTCAGTAGCAGCACGACGGATTTGGAAGCCATCCCTCAGTGGAATGCGACCTCCAGTAATGGTATTGACGATGCCACTCACTGTCTTGTCATTGATGATGTCAATAACATTGGGATGCCCCTCGCTTAACTTTTTGCTTATCATTGTTACCGGGAGTCCAGCTGACTCAATCATGTTTGCTGTGCCTTCAGTAGCATAGAGTTTATAGCCTATCTGAGAGAACTTCTTGATTATGGGTAGTGCTTCAGGCTTATCCCTATCAGCGATGCTGAAGAGTATAGACCCTTGGGGTAGAAGCATCAGTCCAGCGGCTTGGAGTGCCTTGGCTAAGGCAGCATCAAAGGTATAGTCAATCCCCATTACCTCCCCGGTGGACTTCATCTCAGGTCCAAGGTAAGTGTCAACGCCAAGCAGTTTTGACATGGAAAAAACCGGGGCTTTAATGCCTACCAGCTTTTGCCTTTTCCATAGCCCGGTGTTATAGCCCTGCTCCTTGAGACTCTTACCCAGCATGACCTTGGTAGCCACATTTACCATGGGCACGCCGGTAACCTTAGAGATAAAGGGGATAGTGCGGCTAGCCCGGGGGTTTACCTCCAATACATAAACTGATGAACCTTGGTTATTACCGCCAGGCATAATGACGAACTGGATATTCATCAAGCCCTTGATTTTGAGTCCTAGCCCTACCTTGACGGCATAGTCAACAATAGTTTCAACTTCTGGCTCAGTCAGGTTTACCCCGGGATAGACTGCCATTGAATCTCCGCTATGGACTCCAGCCCGTTCAATATGCTCCATTATTCCCGGAATGAGAACATCTTTCCCATCGCCTATGGCGTCAACCTCCACCTCTTTACCCTCTAGGTACTTGTCTATAAGGACAGGGTGCTTGGTATCCAGTTCCATAGCCAGTTTCATGTAGCGGCTCAACTCGCTGGCGCTATGAGCTATTTCCATAGCTCTGCCGCCGAGGACATAGCTGGGGCGAACCAGCACCGGGTAGCCGATAAGCTTAGCCACGCTGAGGGCTTCATCTATAGAGGTTACTCCGGCTCCTGGCGGTTGGGGGATACCTAACTCGCTGAGGAAGTTCTCAAACCTGCGCCTGTCCTCAGCCAGGTCAATGGCTTCAGCACTGGAGCCTAGAAGAGGCATCCCGCTACGAAATAGGGGTTCAGCTAGGTTAATGGCTGTCTGACCACCAAACTGGACTATAGATGGTGGAGCATCGCTGGCTCCGCTCTCGTTTTCCAGAATATCGCGCAGGCTCTCCTCATCCAGGGCTTCAAAGTATAGGCGGTCGCTGGTGTCAAAATCGGTGGACACTGTTTCCGGGTTTGAGTTTACCATAATGGCTTTGTAGCCAGATTCCTGTAATGCCCATGCCGAGTGAACGCTGCAGTAGTCGAATTCAATCCCCTGACCAATGCGGATAGGACCGCTGCCGATGACTATAGCCTTATTTCCCTCAAGCGGCTCAGCCTCATTCTCCTGCTCATAGGTGCTATAGAAATAGGGGGTGCCAGCATCAAACTCAGCGGCGCAGGTATCCACCATCTTATAAGCGGGGCGGATATTCCAGCTACGACGCAGTTGCCTTACTTGCTCAGGAAGTCTGTCAGCCAGAGTTCCAATCTGCTCATCGGAGAAGCCAAGTCGCTTTGCCTGCCACAGAAGCTCTGGCGTCAGTGGCTGAGACAGGAGTTGTTTTTCCATATCCACAATATTCTGGAGCTTGGCGGTAAACCACAGGTCAATCTTGGTATGCTCGGATAGCCCTTCAGCAGTTATCCCCCGTCTTAAGGCTGCCATTAATGCCCACAATCTCAGGTCGCTAGGCTCCAGGGGGTAGGAATCAATATCTGTTCCCAGCTTCCACTTCGGGTCTTCCCAGAGCAATGACCTTCTGCCAAACTCCAGGGAGCGTATTGCCTTCTGCAAGGCTGCCTCAAAGCACCTGTCAATAGCCATTACCTCACCGGTGGCTTTCATCTGAGTCCCAGTAACCCTGTCGCCTGAGGCAAACTTATCAAATGGCCAGCGAGGAATCTTAACCACCAAATAGTCCAGGGCTGGCTCAAAGGCAGCCATAGTCTTGCCGGTTACTGCGTTGGGGATTTCATCCAGCCTCTTGCCCACAGCTATCTTGGCAGCCACCCGGGCGATGGGATAGCCAGTAGCCTTACTGGCTAAGGCTGAGCTACGGCTGACCCGGGGGTTAACCTCAATTACAAAGTAGCTATCGCTATTGGGGTCAAGGGCAAATTGTATATTACAGCCGCCTTCAACACCCAGAGCGCGAATAATCTTGAGGCTGGCTGTCCTCAACATCTGATACTCTTTATTGGTCAGGGTTTGGCTGGGAGCGACCACAATGCTATCGCCGGTATGCACCCCCATAGGGTCAATATTTTCCATATTGCAAACGGTGATGCAGTTATCGGCGGCGTCTCGCATTACCTCATACTCAATTTCCTTCCAGCCGGCTACTGAGCTTTCTAGCAGTACCTGGTGAATAGGGCTGGCAGCCAGCCCCCCGGTTACAACCTTATCCAGTTCTTCCCAGGTGTTGGCTATTCCTCCCCCCGTCCCACCCAGGGTGTAAGCAGGACGAATTATCAAGGGCAGACCTATTTCTTTGGCTACCCTCTTTGCCTGCTTGAGGCTGGTTACAGTAGCACTCTGTGGCGTTGGCTCACCAATCTTAGCCATCAACTGCTTGAATAGTTCCCGGTCTTCGGCATTTCTTATCGTCTGTATTGGAGTGCCTAGACTCTTTACATTATATTTATCCAAGACGCCGGCATTAGCCAGGTCTACGGCCAGGTTAAGTCCGGTCTGCCCGCCAAGGGTAGGCAATAATCCGTCAGGGCGCTCCCGCTCAATAATGCGCCCGACCATCTCCACGGTCAGCGGCTCAATATAGACGACATCAGCGATGCCCTCATCGGTCATAATGGTGGCTGGGTTGGAGTTGACCAGCACCGAGATTACCCCCTCCTCCCTCATCGCCTTGCACGCTTGGGTGCCGGCATAGTCAAACTCCGCCGCCTGCCCGATGATTATGGGTCCCGAACCTATGATTAAGACCTTAGATGGTTTTTCAGTCAAAGTTTACTCCTTTAAGCCATCATATAAGGCTAAATACAACACTGATAATAGTAGCAATTGCTGCAAGAGCAGCTAGAATGCTTAAAATTCTATGTGTGTTAATCCACGACCAAATTTTTTGATATGCAGATTTCTCATCTTTATTGACAGGTTGCTGTACCTCTTTCACTTTCTTGTATTTTGGCTTCTCTAGTGATTCTTGTAAAAGTCTCTCCTCTTCTTTATCTAGCCTGCCAATTGCTTCAAGCGAATAATCTATACATAATGAGAGGGCGTCTTTATTTTCTCCTGTGCCAAATACGGGACTTAGAGCTCTAGTCCAAGTTTTATTGAATTGGTTAATGTCTGTTCGCCTGATAAGTTTAGCTATTTCATCTTTAAGTACACCGTGTTCTAATAATAGCTTTTCTCTCAATTCTTCTATTAGTTCTTCTTTACTCTTTTGTGGTAATAGCTCTTCAAGAAAAGGGTATTTCTTAGATTCACCTTCTCTTTTTCTCGGTAGGGTAGTTTTTAAAAAAGGGTAATCCTTTTTATCCTTTCTTAATATGGAATTAGGGTTTATTAATGCATCTCTATATCTTTTTAAGTCCCGACAAAATTCTATTAATTCTGTAAGTAAATCCATCTTCTCTACCTCACCCCCTTTATCCCCCTCTCCTACTATCCCTAATATCTCGTATCTCTGTATTATGGATTTCAGAGCAGTCTCGAAGTTATTTAGCTTTTGGGGATAATCTACTTCTTGTAAAAGGTTGTCTTCTACTAAGTCGTCAATAAAATATTTATCCTGAACTGACGAGAAAGTGTTATAGTCATCCTCATCAAAGCCATGTTTTATTATTGTTTCTATTTTGTTAAGCCACAACTTAAATTCCTGATTGTCATAGTGCATCGCTTTTAGTTTAGGTATCTCAGTTAGTGCTTGTTTTAATAATTCTATGGCCTTATTTTTATCCATCTTTTTCTACCTCACCCCCTTAATCCCCCTCTCCTTTGAAGGAGAGGGGGAGGTTTTGGGTGAGAGGGGCTTCGCCCCTCTCGGACTTCCTTTTACCTCCATATGGCAATGATTATAGCTGCAATGGATACAATAAGACTGGCTATGGAAAAGCAAAGAGCTACATTTGACCGTTTTTGCATCCCCAGTAGAACTTTACGGTCTTCTTCGGCAAATCCCTTTAAAAGTAAAGACACTGTTATCCTCCCTCACTGTCCCTCCTATTCAGGAGAGTTTTAGAGAGGCGAAGCCTCTCTTTCTATTAACTCCCCTTCCCCTTGATAAGGGGAAGGGGATAAAGGGGATAGGGTTACCACTAAACGGGGGCGAAGCCCCTCTAAAAATCCCTGTATTCACTTCGCCTCCTCCACCATCTCCAGAAACTTCCCAAAGAGGTAGGTATTGTCCCACGGTCCGGGGGAGGCTTCGGAGTGATACTGGATGGAGAAGATGGGTAGCTCCTTGTGACGCAAGCCCTCCACCGTGCCATCGTTTAGATTTATATGGGTTACCTCCAAGTCATTTTTGAGGCTGTCAGGGTCAACGGCGTAGCCGTGGTTCTGGGCAGTAATGTGGATTCGCCCGTTACTCAAGTCCCGGACGGGGTGATTAACCCCGCGGTGTCCAAACTTCAGCTTGAAGGTCTTGGCGCCAAACACCCTCCCCAAGATAAGATGCCCCATGCAGATACCCATCATCGGCTTTTTGCCAATGAGTTTTTTGACCGTATCCACTATGTAATCCAATACTTCAGGATTACCCGGACCGGGAGAGAGAAGAACACCGTCAGGTTTCAGCTCAAGGATTTCCTCGGCGGAGGAAGTGCCGGGGACTACCGTCAGCGTGTAACCCATACTCCGCATCATGCGCAGTATGCTGTATTTCAAGCCGCAATCAAGGACTACAATTTTACATAAAGATGCTTCTCCAGTTGATTCTGGCTCCCACTCATAGGGGGCATCGGTAGTAACCTGCTTTACAAAGTCGGTTGAACCATAGTCGGGCAAGCTCTTTAATTCTTCTAGAACCTGTTGCGCAGTTTTATTATGGGTAATAATCCCCATCATTACCCCCACCGAGCGAAGTTTGCGGGTAATAGCCCTGGTATCAACACCACTTATCCCCGGTATGCCATTTTCAGCCAGATATTGATGAAGCGTTTTGGTGCTCAGATAGTGATTGGGCTGGTAGCACTCCTCCCTTACCACCAAGCCCTTGACCTGTATTTTATTTGATTCAAAGTCCTGCTCATTGATGCCGTAGTTTCCGATAAGGGGGTAGGTGGGAACTACAATCTGCCCGGCATAAGAGGGGTCGGTTAGCATCTCTTGATACCCCACCATACTGGTATTGAATACCACCTCACCATAGGCATCAGCCTCAGCACCGAAGGAGTAACCTTCATAAACCGAGCTATCTGCTAAGACCAGTACTGCCTTTTTAGTCATCTCATCAACCCTATCCCATTGTTAAGGGGAAGGGGAAGATTTTCTCTTAAGAGGGGCAAAGCCCCTCTTTAACTCTCCTCCACAGTAATAGGCTCATCTTTATAGACTAGCTTTCCCTGAGATATGGTTGCCATTACCTTGCCTTTGAGCCTCTCGCCAGCCAAAGGGGTATTCTTGCCTTTTGAGGCAAAAGCCTTGGTATCTACTATCCATTCCCTATCGGGGTCAAAGAGGGTAACATCGGCTGAGACTCCAATGGCTAGAGTCCCCAGCTTGCCATATTTATCGCCTATAATCTTGGCTGGTTCATGGGTAAGCTTGGCGATGAGGGCGACCAAGGTTAATTGCCCAGCGTGCACCAGGCTCATAAGACTGCCCAGGGCGGTTTCAAAGCCACTGATGCCAAAGGGGGCGAGGTCAAACTCACAGAGCTTATCCGCTTCAGTGTGGGGAGCGTGGTCAGTGGCAATAATATCAATGGTATTATCGTTAAGCCCTTGAATTAGGGCTTGGATGTCCCGTTTGGTTCTTAGTGGTGGATTTACCTTGGCATTGGTATCATAGCCGATAACCCTCTCCTCGGTCAGGGTCAGGTGGTGAGGTGTAACCTCGGCGGTAACCTTGATGCCTTTTTCCTTAGCACGACGAATGAGGTCAACCGAGCCCTCGGTAGTGGTATGGGCGATGTGTAGCCGACCCCCAGTCAGTTGAGCCAGAGCCAGGTCACGAGCCACTATAATGTCCTCAGCGGCATTTGGTATCCCGTGAAGGCCCAGCTTGGTTGATATTATGCCTTCGTTCATCTGCCCGCCCTCAGTGAGGGTTTTGTCCTCACAGTGGTCGATAATTGGCAGGTCAAAGGCACGGCTATAATCTAGTGCCTGGCGCATAAGGTGTGAATTTAGCGCTGGTTCGCCGTCATCACTAAAGGCAATTACCCCGGCTGAAGCCAGCTCGCCCATCTCAGCTAGCTCCTGCCCCTTTCTACCCTTGGAGATGCAGCCTATGGGTAGAACTCGGACCGCTCCTTCTGAAGCTGCCGTTGATTTTACGTACTCAACGGCGGTCTGATTATCCAGGGGTGGATTGGTGTTGGGCATACAGCAGATGGTAGTAAAGCCACCTCTAGCTGCTGCTTTGGTTCCAGTAGCAATGGTCTCCTTCTTCTCAAATCCGGGCTGTCTAAGATGGCAATGTAGGTCGACAAATCCAGGGCAGACGATTAGCCCTTGGGCATAAAGGACAGCATAGTCTGGCTGGGGTGGGGCTGCCTCTCCCTTGCCCAGCCATGAGATTTTGCCTTCAGTGATAAGCAAACTGCCGGTTCCATCTATCCCCTGACTGGGGTCAATTATTCGACCACCTTGAATAAGCAAGGGCTTCATCGCTTTTTACCCCTCTTTCCTTTGTCATCGTTTCCCCCGTGATGCTTTTTGGCGTAGGAGCTGGGTTTGAAACCGTGAGCCTCGGCTTCACTTTCTGAGTTGAAAATGATAAGATTCTCGGGTTTAATTTTTTTAATCCAATGGCTGTCAGCGCTGTGGTATTTCTTAGTATCCAATCTGCCTTCGTGCCAATCTGAACTGGCGATATATCTCGGCTCGAATCCGTGCTCACAATAGATACACCTCAGAGTCAGAGGCTCCCGCCTCACTATTTTGAACTCAGGCTTAATATACTTTGATTCGGTTTCCTGCACTGACGCGCATCTTGGGTTGGGACACCTGACCCCGTAATCCCGTGTATATGGAAGGTAGTCTATTTTTTGAGCAAAAGAATCAGCTTCTTTGGGAAGGGAAACCTCTTTACTTCCCAGCAAAAGGGCTATAAGTGCCATCCTGATCGGTACTCCCCGTGCTGCCTGTTTAAAGTACATGCTCCGCGGGTCGGCATCCAGTTCATAGGCTAGCTCATCAACACGAGGAAGCGGGTGCAAGACCAGGGTTTTCTTAAACTCCTTTTGTTTAAGGAGTTTCTTATCCACCACTGGGTAGTGCTTGTTTAGGTCTTGCTCTTCTTCAGCAGTGGCAAATCTCTCCTTTTGCGGTCTGGTAACATAAAGGGCATCAACACCTGTCTTCAGTTCCACTTGAATACTGATGTCGGGTATCATTGCCAGTTGATGTGGGCTGATCGGAGTTATGTATATAGCATCCAGAGGGAAGAGTTCCCCTTTAACCGCTTGGTCTGGAGCTTGATACCTTTTCAACTCCCCACCATATTCTGTGGCTAATTTCTCAATAACATGGTTTGGTACCTCAAGACCCGGTGCTGGATGAAAGAGAACGGTGGCACCGAACCTAGCCAGAGCGAAGATTAGGGAATGTATGGTTCGTCCGTATTTCAGGTCTCCCCACAGGGCAATCCTCAGCCCTTTGATAGTTTGCCTCTCTTTCTTGATGGTATAAAGGTCACACAAGGTCTGGGTTGGATGTTGATGCCCTCCATCTCCAGCATTTATTACCGGTACGCCAGCATAGTCAGCGACTATTTTGGCGGCCCCCTCCCAGGGGTGCCGGATGACAATTATGTCAGCGTAACTTCCAACTACCCTGGCCATATCAGCAATGCTTTCACCTTTAGCCAGTGAGGTTGCTCCTATGTCAACTGCGCTTATGACCCTGCCCCCAAGGCGGTGCATGGCTGTCTCAAATGACAGCCGTGTCCTGGTGCTGGGCTCGAAAAACAGGCTGGCCAAGATTTTACCCTGGCAAACGTTGGACTGCTCACTCATCGATTCTGACATCTCATCGGCTAGGGAGAAAAGTGCCTCTATTTCCCTATTAGATAAATCATCTATGGTCACCAGGCTTCTATTTGCCAGAGTCATAATAACTCCTTTCTGAGTGCCCTCCCTTCTTCAATACACTGCTTAGGGGCTTGTTGTTAGCCATGCTTTTGATGAGCACTTCATCCTTGCCATCGGTTTCTTCCAATTTGACTTGTATCTCCTCCTGTCTGGAGCTGGGCAAGTTCTTACCTATGTAGTCAGCCCGTATTGGCATCTCACGGTGGCCCCGGTCAACCAGCACAGCTAACTGGATTAGCTGAGGTCGCCCCATGTCGGTAAGGGCATCCATAGCTGCTCTAGTGCTGCGTCCGGTATATAGAACATCGTCAACTAACACTACGGATTTGCCCTCAATATCGGCAGGGATATCGGTGCGTTTGACCACAGGCTGCAGATTTAGTGAAGAAAGGTCATCTCGATAAAGGCTGATGTCTAAAGCTCCCACCGGTATCTTCAGTCCTGCAAAGTCCTCTATGTTGGCGGCTAGACGCTTAGCCAGAGGCACTCCACGGGTATGCATGCCAACCAGTATCAGATGCTCAATAACTTTGTTTCGCTCTATAATCTCGTGGGCAATCCGAGCCAGGGTTCGCCTGATATCTTCTTGGGTCATTATGATTTTTCTTGACATAAAATTAACCTCTTGCTTAGCTGGCAAGAGGTCTTACTCCTTGACTTTAGCCATTCCCCCTTGCCAGCCTCTCCGGACCAGCTTAAAGGTCCCTTTTTGATTCTTATTAAACTAATATTATACCACTTTTATTTGGTTATTTCAATATTTTCAATCTGGAGTTTCTACTTGGGTAACAGATACAAACAAGATTTATTACTTTGGTTGTCAAAGCATGAAAACTTAAAAAATACTTTTAATAAGTTTGTAAATACCAAAGACAACCATATCAATAAATAAAATGATTATGGAGATTTGAGATTCAATATTTATTGCTGTATTAAGAGTTTTTATCGTGTCTTCAGACCAGCCATAAACTCGCCTAGTAGGTCAACTCCACCAGTGGCATTTGATATACCTAAGAGAACACCCGTAAAGGCGACACCAGCTATGATGGAAAGAATTATGTTTAAGCGGAACATAGGTCATTACCTTGCAACACGCAATATAGTGACTTTTACAAACCCTGTCAACCAAAACCGAAGATAACCTATCTGAGACTTTTTTAGCAACCTATCCACCTGCCCCCTTCCCCTTTTAGTGAGGAGGGGGAACTTATTTGTTAAGGTATTGATAAAAGTATGCACATTGTTATACAATCTGTTTTGTGCTTGGTTTGACTTAGAGACTGGGCATGGAGTAAATTTTCTAAGGAGGGCAGGTGATTGAATGCACTAGGAAAGCATTTACTCTTGGAACTGAAGGGCTGCAATAAGGAGGTGTTAAACGATGTAGGCTTTCTCAGAGGGGCTCTGATAACGGCAGCAGGTGAGGCAGGGGCTATAGTGTTAGGGGAATCCTTCCATCAATTTAATCCCCAGGGGGTGAGTGGGGTGGTGATTATCGCTGAATCTCACCTCTGTATTCATACCTGGCCGGAATATGGCTATGCCGCTGCTGACATTTTCACTTGCGGCAACTCCGTCCAGCCGGAGAAGGCAGCAGAGATACTAATGGGAAAGCTTGGCAGCAAAAGCCACTCTATAATGGAGATAGAGAGAGGCATTTTGGATACCTAGAGTGGTTTGAGATGAAAGCTATGGATACAGACCCCGATAAATGGTTTTGCGATAGAGTAAGCCGAAATTTAATTCAACTGCACAGCATCGAAAAGGTGCTGTATAGCGGGCAGACCAGATTCCAATCTGCCGAAATTATTCGTAGTGGTAGTTTCGGTAAGTGTTTGGTGCTGGATGGCAAGATTCAATCCAGTGAGGCGGATGAGTTTATCTATCACGAGGCTTTGGTTCAGCCATCAATGCTCACCCATCCCTGCCCAGAGACGGTGTTTATCGCTGGGGGTGGTGAGGGAGCCACCTTGAGGGAGGTATTGTCTCATAATACCGTAAAAAGGGCAGTGATGATTGATATTGATGAGGAGGTAGTGGCTCTATGCCAAAAATTTCTCCCCAATTACAGCCGAGGCTCCTTTGAAGATAAGCGAACTGAATTACTCCATGTTGATGCTAGAGATTATCTGGCTAACTCGCGGGAAGCATTTGACATAATCATTATTGATTTGCCTGACCCTATAGAGGAGGGTCCAGCTTATTTACTCTATACCCGGGAATTCTATCAGCTAGTCAGGGACAGGCTTACCGAAAATGGGATTATAACTGTTCAAGCCGGGTCGGCAGCCCTGACCGAATTACTAAACTTCGGCGCAGTCAATAACACGCTGAAAAGCGTTTTTCCGATAGTTTGTCCTTACCAGACGGATGTCCCTTGCTTTGGTGGTCCGTGGGGATTCTGCCTAGCCTCGCCAAATCTCAACCCGGCTCTACTTTCTGCCTCTGAGGTGGATAGTAGAATTTCAGCCCGGTCACTAAACCACCTCAAATTCTATGACGGGCTGACCCACCAGGGGATTTTCTCTTTACCTAAATACCTGAGAGAAGAGCTATCCAGGCAGACCAAGCTCATCACCGATAATGAGCCTCTCTATATCTATCAGGGCTAGGCTATGAATGCTTAGTCCTTTCTAATCATTTTGTGTCTTGGGAATTATTTGACACTCCTACTGCCTTGTTTCTCCTCTTCTTTTTTAAGAGGGAAGTATTGTAGAATGGCTGTCTTGAATAACAAAAGACGAACTGAGTTCTAAGAATCTATATTTTTAGTGGCAGCAGTTGTCATTGTTCTTAATGATTAAAGATAAGATATTCTATGGCTGGGTAATAGTAGCTACCTCCCTCATTATTGCCACTACTTTTTTTGGCATACGCTTGTCTTTTGGTGTGTTCTTCAAATCTCTGGAGAGTGAGTTTAACCTAACTCGGGCAGCTACCTCTAGTGTATTCTCCATTCACATGGTACTTTGTGCCGTCTTTACCATGGTAGGTGGCTGGGCTCTGGACAGGTATGGACCAAGACTCGTTATCTTCATAATGGGCTTATTAACCGGTGTAAGCTTGTTATTGACCAGCCAGACCAGCTCCTTGTGCCAATTATTCCTAAGTTACAGCCTATTATTTGCTATGGGAATCGGTGCCGCCTATCCAGTGCTGATGTCAACAGTGTCAAGATGGTTTGATAAGAGGCGGGGACTTGCATTAGGTATCGCTGGCTCGGGAGGGGCGTTAGGGATACTAATTATGGCACCGTTTGCCACTTACCTTATTTCCAATCTTGGTTGGCGCACGTCCTACATTGTGCTGGGGCTAATTGCCTGGGTTGTTGTTATTTCTTTATCTATGATTTTAAGAAAGGACCCTGGTGAAATCGGGGTTCTAACCGATGGAGCAAAAATAGGTGAAAGTAGCTCAGAAGCAGAAAGCAGAGAGGGAGACTCTCAACCGACCGACTTATCACTACTGCAGGCATTTAGAACCAGGAATTTCTGGCTTCTTGGTGCTGTCTGGTTACTCTTGTCTCTGTGTATGAACTTAGTAATAACTCATGTTGTGCCTTACGCCACTGATGTAGGCGTTTCAACCGCGAAGGCGGCAATCATCCTCAGTATAGTGGGTGGCTTCAGCATTCTATCCAGGGCACTAACTGGCCGAGTCTCAGATATTGTCGGCAGAAAGGTGCCGGGAATCATCTGTACCCTGCTTCAAGCTGGAGCGCTTGTCTGGTTAATCTGGTCCCAGGAATTATGGATGTTCTATCTATTTGCCATAGTTTTTGGTTTCTCCTGGGGAGGTCTTGGTACTATTGCTGTTACGCTAGTTGCTGATAATTTTGGGGGGCGTAACCTTGGACTAATAATGGCGGCAACAGATGTAGCTTTTGCCATAGGGGCAGCTATTGGTCCAGCTATCGGCGGGGTAATATTTGATTACACTGATAGTTATACTCTAGCTTTTGCCATAGGGGCAGCCGCTATGCTAATAACAACCCTCTTGCTGGTTCTCATCAGACGGGAGACGAATACAGGAATTGCTTAAATCAAGCACGAGAATGGTCGTCGGTTGAACTCTCCCCTTTAAACTGCTTTTAACTAGCGTCCTCTTTTGAACTCCCTTGTGCCAGTGTTATAATGAGCTAAATGGATATTCTGGCTGAGCTTAGTCCGGCATCACCGCTGGTTGCAATTCCTGGCCAAAGAACCTTCGCTGGAAGTAGAGAGCCACGTTTACTAGGCTTATCAGCACCGGCACCTCCACCAGTGGTCCAATAACAGCAGCAAAAGCCTGCCCTGACCCAATGCCGAACACCGCCACCGTCACCGCAATGGCAAGCTCGAAGTTGTTGCTGGCGGCAGTGAAGGCGATAGCGGTTGTCTTGGAATAGTCGGCTCCAATCTTCTTGCCCATATAGAACGAAACTAAGAACATAAGTACGAAGTAGATTAGAAGTGGAATAGCAATACGAACCACATCCAGCGGCAGCTCAACGATGATGTCGCCCTTGAGGGAGAACATTATCACGATGGTAAACAGGAGCGCTGCCAGCGTGATTGGGCTTATCTTAGGGATGAATTTTTTCTCATACCACTCACGTCCCCGCGCCTTGATAAGGGTAAAACGGGTAATCATGCCCGCGAAGAAGGGGATACCAAGGTAAATAAATACACTCTGGGCTATCTGGCCGATGGTGATATGCACCGCAACTCCCTCCAAGCCGAACATTACCGGCAGCACCGTTATGAAGATGTATGCATAAACTGAGAAGAAGACTATCTGGAAGATAGAGTTGAGTGCCACCAGACCGGCGGCATACTCGGTATCTCCTTTCGCCAACTGATTCCACACGATGACCATGGCGATACATCGCGCCAGCCCTATCATGATAAGCCCTACCATGTAATCAGGGTAGGCTCGCAGAAAGACGATGGCGAGGAAAAACATTAACACCGGGCCGATAAGCCAGTTCTGTATTAGTGACAGTCCCAGCACGCGCCAGTTGCGAAATACCCTGCCCAGTTCCTCGTATCTTACCTTAGCCAGCGGTGGGTACATCATCAGGATGAGTCCTATGGCTATAGGGATAGAAGTGGTATCCACCTGGAAGAAGGTGATGAAGTCAGCCACTTTAGGGACGAAATAGCCCAAGCCCACCCCCAGACCCATCGCCAGGAAAATCCAGAGTGTCAGGAAACGGTCCAGTAGTGGAAGTCTGCCTACTACACCTCTTGGTTCAGTCATGGTTATACTTTCTTAATAAACCTTTCTACCGGGTTACCGCCTGTATCCAGATGTGATTTCAGCCTTTCCTGCTGAGAGCGAGTTATCTTATTGTAAACCGCTTTTCTCAGAAAACTGAGTGCCTCTTTCTCATTGCTGTCAGTAATGATTCGTTCCAGCTCAAGCAATTCTTTTTCATCCAGACCGATAGCTGTCTTTTTGATTTCAAGCATTACGTGCCTCTGCCTTACCTGCTAAAGTCTGAATCAGCCCTGTATCCAGAGCACCACATAGTATATTCCCACCCCCATAAAAATGATAGAAACTACTATGCGGATGACCTTCTCAGCACGGGTGACTGCGTTGAGCCAGGTGGACACCCCAGCTACACCAGCGGATAGAAGAGTGCCAAATACTAAAACGGGGAGCCCAGTGCCTATGGCAAACACCGCAGGTAGTGTTACACCGCCGGTAGATTTAAGAGCCAAAGGTATCAATACTCCAAAGAATAAAACAGCACTATAAGGGCAAAAGGCTAGAGCAAAAAGTGCCCCTAGCAGGAACCCTCCTATCATACCCCGGTCAGCAACCTTTTCCCCTAGTGAAGCTAGCTTTCCACCCCCCAGACCGAAAGAAAACCGGTCGATGTTTAGCATTATCAGTCCTACCACTATCAGCAATGGACCCAAGACCTGCTCGCCAAAGTCCTGAAGCAGTGAAGCGACTCCAGGGATTTCAAGGCCAGCCACGATAATCAGGATTCCGAGGATGGAATAGGAAAACATGCGCCCCAGTGTGTAGAGTGTTCCAGTTATAACAGCGTACTTGCGTTCAGTCACCCTGCGGCTAACATAGGCTATAGCGGCAATATTAGTAGCCATGGGGCAGGGGCTAATGGCAGTTAGTAACCCCAGAAACAGTGCTGAGAGCACCGGGATATTAAGGCTCTCAGAGAGCTGATGTAATATGCCACCTAAATCCATCACCCCTCTCCCCTAAGGCTTTGCTCGATCTTGCTCTTCACCACCTCGACAAACGCCTCATCGTCGCCCAAGTGGAACCAAATCTCGGTCACCTCTTCGATGTGGTCAGTGCCGTCTTTTATGGTGTTGATAAACAGGGCTGAGGTAAAAGCGTCATATTTCTTGATAATGGCAGCGTTTCCTTCATCCTCTACATTGAATACGGCAAAGGTTATCTTCTCACTAGCCAATTCATCGGCAAAGTAAGTTTCCAGTGTGTAGCGAGTGCCGGTTTCGGCATAGATGCACCCAACACAGCGCTGTGCCCGGCAAAAATAGACAACCTCAACCCTATCAGCCAGGACAGAAGATGTGTCCGGAGCCGGAGGCACTTCAGGAGCCGGACTTCCACAGGCGCAGAGGATACCAGCTACTAGGCTAATAAGCAAAAACGAGCCCCATATCTTCACTTTAGCCAGCATGGTCATATAATTCCCTTTACTCATCTCCTCTCCCCAATCCACCTCCTTACCTCTTGAGGGCTAGGAATTCTGCCCTCACATACCTTCACCCCATCGATGACCACAGCCGGTGTCATTATCACTCCTCTGGCACTAATCTGTTTTATATCTTTAATCTCTATTACCTGCGCTTCTTCACCGAGTTCCTTTCCCAGCTCTTTCAGCGCTTGAACCACATTCTTCTCTGTTGCCTGACACCTGGGGCAACCCGGTCCGCAAACCTCGATAATCATTTCGTGTAACACCTCCTTAAATATTGTTACTCACGCTAGCCTAGAATAAATCCAGCTACCCATCCTACCAGCGTCCCCAGCACTATAATGGTCGGGATGTAGACAAGGGCTTTCTTCACTCCGAAAACTCGAGCAATAGCTAGCCAGTTAGGCAGGCTGATTCCCGGTCCGGTGAGGAGCAAGGCTAGAGCTGGTCCCTTACCCATCCCCAGATTCATTAAGGTATCCACGAATGGCGCCTCCGTCATGGTGGCGAAGTAGGTAACGGCGCCAATCAGCGTTGCCAAAAATGATTGGCGTAACCCTTCTCCACCGAGCCAGGTCTGAATCCATTCCTGAGGCAGAAGGGCACCGATAATCCCCACGATAAATACCCCAGCCAGTAGCAGGGGGAAGATGATGCGCACAAACCACCACGTCTCGCTAAGCCAGGCTTTAATCCTCTCTCTATCGATAGTCTTCAAAGCATAGGCTGCTACCACTAGCAGTCCTACTGCCCAGACCACCACCTTTTGCCAGTATGGCCCTTGAGACACGATGTAATTCGGTGCCAGCAGCCATGCTACCAATAGCAGGAGCAGTACTACATTCTTCCTAGTCATCAACTGCCGACCGCTTATCTGGATAGTGGAAACGCGGTTTTTCTCTTCCCGGTAAAAGGCATAGACCATAACAAAGCCGACGACAAAGCACATGAGTAGGGCGCTTACTAGCCTAGCTACAACCATCTGAGCACCGAGGATTGAGCCGGGGTAAACTAGGGCCAGGATGTTAGCCGCCGGAGCAACCCAGAGCAGGATGAAGGCAGCACCGATACCTGCACCACCCCTATAAATGCCGCTGGCTACCGGGATAACGGTGCATGAGCAGGCGGCGACAAAGAAGCTACCACCAGCAGCAATGCCGAAGGAGGATAACTTTCGGGCTGCAGCACCAAGATAGCCGATAATAGCCTCTCGCGAAACGAAGGTTACTATTCCGCCGGCGAGAAGAAAAGCAGGAATGAGACAGGTAAGCACATGTAGGGCAATATAATCTTTAAGAGCAATTAAACCAGCTAGCAAAAGATTGACAAATAATTCCACTACTTATAGCTCACAATAAGCACGCAAAGGTAGTGACAAATTCTTTATTTCCCAAGCGCTGTAGGACCCATGCGCACTGCGTGCTTTAGTCTTTCCTTATCCTGTGCTATTACCTCACTACTATCAAGGGAATCTCTTAGCAGCTTAGCCAGGGGAGTAGCGTAGCGGTTTGCTGTCTGCCAGTCCACAGAATAAACAATCCACGCTCCGTCTCTTTTCGCTGTTAAGAAACCAGCGTCCTCAAGAATGCCAAGGTTGCGTGAAGCCCGGGACTGGGATATATCCAGGGCTTGCATAACCTCGCAGACGCAGCATTCTCTCTCCAGTAGAACATTTAGAATTCTGAGTCTTGTCTCATCGGATAGAGCCTTCATCGTCTTAATCAAGTCCTGCATAGCTCCTCCTATTGTAGGCGAATATTCGCATATCCGCATATATTCTACAACTTTAGCTGTTGCCTGTCAATAGATGTGCTCGTTCATATGATTAGTGGCACTTCAACTTTCTGCACCTCACCTCCTTAGAGATTTACTTAGCAACCCACCCCCTTTTTCCCCTCCCTTACAAGGGAGGGGAAAATTGGTTATATAAGAGAGGCGAAGCCTCTCTTTGACTCTCCTTCTTTATCTCTCTCCGTGATGGGGAGATGTATTCTTGGCATGAGGGGGAGGAATAAAAAAGAGGGGGCTTTGCCCCCTCTTAAAACTACTTCCCCCTTCCCCTTTAGGGGAAGGGGGTCAGGGGGATGGGGTCAATGCTGCGGAGAAACAAAGCATGATAATCTATGTCACCAATCTATCTGAACTAGCTCACAGGGTTTGTGCCTTTCAACCATTAGCTGCCAATGTTATAATGGCTATAAATGGATATTCTGGCTGAGCTTAATCCGGCGCAGAGGGAAGCGGTAGAGGCAATCAATGGACCAGCGCTGATTTTAGCTGGTCCGGGCAGTGGCAAGACCAGGGTCATTGCCCATCGGGTGGCTTACCTTATTACGGTTTGTGGGATTAGCCCTCACCGCATTATGGCGGTTACCTTCACCAATAAAGCCGCTAGGGAGATGGAGGAGAGGCTTCACCGGCTTATCGGCAGTTCAGTGGGTGATTTGACCATTGGCACCTTTCATGCCATCTGCGCCCGCATCCTGCGTCGGGATGGCAAAGCTATAGGCATTGACCCCAGGTTCGTAATCTATGATGAGGAAGACCAGCTCAGCCTGCTCAAGCGGGGTATCCAGGAGGTAGGTCTTGACCCCAAGCAATATGTCCCCCGGGCTATAGCCTCAGCTATTACTGCTGCTAAGAGCCGCATGTTAACTCCACAAGACTATATTCAGCATACCCGCAGCTACTTTGAGGAGGTGGCGGGGCGGGTCTATGAGCGCTACCAGCAGCTACTGGCTGAGAGTAATGCCCTGGACTTTGATGATTTGCTAATGAAAACGGTGCAGCTATTCAGAAACAGCCCTGAGACTTTGTCTAGATATCAGTCCCGGTACCTGCATATCCTGGTGGATGAGTTTCAGGACACCAACCTGGTTCAGTATGAACTCATAAAGCAACTGGGCGGGAAGGGACACAATATATGTGTGGTTGGCGACCCAGACCAGTCGATTTACTCCTGGAGGTTTGCCGACCTGCGCAATATCCTTAGCTTTGAGAAGGATTATCCTGAGGCTAAATTGGTGTTGCTGGAGCAGAACTATCGCTCGACCAAGCTCATTCTGGAAACGGCGTCTCACATAATCTCAGCCAATCAGCAACGCAAACCTAAGGAGCTGTGGACCAATAATGAGCAAGGTGAGCTGACCAATGTAGTTGAGACCTACACCGAGCAGGAAGAAGCCCAGTTTGTGGTCAGCGAGGTAGAGCGTTTGGTGGCGCAGGGGAAGGCTAGGCTGGGCGACTGTGCGGTAATGTATCGGACCAATGCCCAGTCAAGAGCCCTTGAAGAGGCTTTTATTCGTTACGGGACAGCCTATAAGTTGGTAGCTGGCACTCGCTTTTACGAGAGGCGGGAGGTAAAGGATATTATCGCCTATTTGAGGGTCATCCAGAACCCTCATGATAGCGTTAGCCTGCTGAGAATCATCAATGTCCCGGGGCGGGATATTGGTCAGCGCAGCCTGAGCCAGCTTTCCGGCTGGGCAAAATCTCTAGGTGTCTCTCAGTATAAGGCATTACGACTTATAGCTGAACCAAAGGATAATGAGGAGCATCAGCCTCCATTTAGCCCTCGTATCAGTAAGGCACTGGCTGGTTTTCTAAGCTTGATGCGGGGATTTATCGCCCGTGGCCAGGAGCTAAACCTGCTTGATTTGTTTGATTTGGTTATAAAACGAACTGGCTATGAGGAATATATACTGAGCGGAAAGGACGGAGAGGAGCGCTGGGAAAATATCCTTGAGCTTCGCACTGTAGCCCGGGAGTATCGTGATTTGAAACCCCCAGAGGGCTTAGCTGCCTTTCTTGAGGGGGTAACCCTGGTATCTGACGTGGATGGTCTTGATGAGGCGGTGGATGCGGTAACCCTGGTCACTCTACATCAGGCTAAGGGTCTGGAGTTTCCCGTGGTGTTTATTGTTGGTATGGAGGAGGGCCTCTTGCCACACTTCAGGTCATTTGCCAACCCAGAACAGATGGAGGAGGAGAGGCGGCTATGCTATGTAGGCATAACCAGAGCCAAGCAAAGGGTATATCTGGTTCATGCCTTCCGCCGCAGCCTTATGGGCTCAAGTACGGTGAATAGACCATCCCGCTTCTTGGAGGATATACCGCAGCACCTGATAGCCAGCAGCGGCTTGTGGCAGGGGGAGGAGAGCCAGGTAATGCCGTCCATATACTCCTGGGGCAAGGCTCCTGCTCCCAGTGTTGCCGCTCCAGAACTCAAGGCCGGCGACCATGTCCGCCATGCCCAATTTGGCAATGGGGTGGTGGTGAGCTGCCAGCCGGTAAAAGGTGATAAAGAGGTGGTAGTTGCTTTCACCAGTGGGGTAGGAGTGAAAAAACTCCTGTTGAATTTCGCTAAGCTGGAGAAGATAGAATAAACTATTGACATTATACACGAAACCGTGTAATATTTCATTGGGTTTGCTATGCCTATCAAAGTCTTAGACCCTCAAGTAGTGTCACGGATTGCCGCTGGGGAGGTGGTGGAGAGGCCAGCCTCGGTGGTGAAGGAATTGCTGGAGAATTCGCTGGATGCTGGCTCATCACAGATTTCCGTTGAAGTGAGGGGTGGTGGGATAAGCCTAATCAGGGTAAACGATAACGGGGCTGGGGTTCCCTCTGGGGAGGTGGGGCTTGCCTTCGACCGCTATGCTACCAGCAAGATAGGAAACCTGGGGGATTTGGAGTTTATCTCAAGCCTTGGCTTTCGTGGGGAGGCATTACCCAGCATTGCCGCTGTGGCTCAAGTAGACATGGTTACCTGCGCTACGGGTGAGAGGGTTGGCACCTACCTTGGCTTGAGGGATGGCGTTATTGCCAGTCAGGGAAGCCAGGGACGTTCTAAGGGGACTACGGTTATGGTGCGAAATTTGTTTCGCAAGGTGCCGGCAAGATTAAAGTTTCTCAAGTCGGTGGCTACGGAAAATAGTCACATCGCCGATGTGGTAAGTCAATATGCCCTTGCCTTCCCCGAGGTCAAATTTTCTCTGTTCATTGATGGTAGGGCGGCGCTGAGGACACCGGGCGGTGGTCGGCTAATAGATAGTATAATTGAGGTCTATGGGGTGAAGGTAGCCGAGAATATGATTGAGATTAAGAGCGAGGCAACGGTTTCATCACCCCGGGTAGCGGGTATGGTCGGTTCACCGCCAGTAAGCCGCTCAGGGAGGGGTTACCTCAGCTTCTTTGTCAACCGCCGCTGGGTAACTAGTCGCCTGCTGGCTCGGGCGGTGGAGGAAGCCTATCACGGGCTTTTGATGCAGGGAAAACATCCTATTGCTGTTATCAATATCTCGCTGCCGACTCAGGAGGTGGATGTTAATATTCACCCTACCAAGAGAGAGGTGAAATTTGGTAATGAGCATATAGTTTTCAGCGCTGTTCATAGGGCAGTTCGTCAGGCTTTGGTGGAGCAAATACCAGTGCCCAGAATTGAGGAGGTAGCGGTCGCCTATGAATTGCCATCAAGGCCAAGACAGGCATTGCCGACATCAGCCCAAGTCGGCCTCACCAGTTCTGCACCGTGGGCTCCCGAGGTTCCGACAGTATCTCTGCCTGTGCTGCGGGTATTGGGTCAGCTAGCCAACAGCTATATCATAGCTGAGGGTCCTGATGGGCTATATCTTATTGACCAGCATGCTGCTCATGAGCGTGTCCTCTTTGAAAGGATTGAACACCAGAGGTCGCAACGGGAGATAGAGATTCAAGGGCTGCTTGAGCCGATGACACTTGAGGTTAGTCCCCGACAAGAGGCAGTGTTGAGGTTACACTATGAAGACTTGGCTGAATTTGGTTTCTCCATTGAGTCTTTTGGCGATAGAACCTTTCTCATCCGGGCGGTGCCAGCTCTACTTTACAACAAAGATTGGGCTGGCATGTTAAGGGAATTACTGGATTCTTTATCTGAGGGGAGTAAAGGCGATTTGGTGGAGGGTATAGCTAAGTCTATGGCTTGTCACAGCGCAGTGAGAGCGGGGCAGGCATTAACCGATACCGAAATGCGTGAACTGGTGCGGCAACTGGAGCAGGCAGCCACCCCTCATACCTGCCCCCATGGCAGACCGACAATGATTCACCTCAGCTCAGGGCAGTTGAAAAGGGAGTTTGGTAGAACCTAGTCGGGGCAGAGGCTTATGCCATCCCCTGTTGAAATTCGTGAAAGAGGTCAGAACAAAGGCTATCGGGGATGGGGGGTGAAGGCTTATTGAGCAGTGGTGTGATGGAGATATTGCCTTCTTCTATTGCCCAGGTATCTGTTTTTTCATCTAGGGGCTTATTTATCCTTTGGCGAACAAACCAGTAGTGTTGGCGTCTGCCATCATATCTTTCCTCAACGGTATCGGTATGGCTTTTGCTGGCTGGATAAGTAAGCTTTACCCCCCTGATTTTTTCCAGGGGCAGGTTAGGCAGGTTTACATTGAGGCAAGTATTGGCGGATAAAACACCAGAGTCAATCTTTCTGGCTAATAGTGCAGCAAATCTAGCGGCATCACCAAAATAAAGGTTATCCCCCAGGACTACCGAGATGGCAATGGCGGGGAGACCATGCAGACAGCCTTGCAGGGCAGCCCCCACTGTTCCCGAGATTAACACATCATCGCCCAGGTTTGCTCCCCGGTTTATGCCTGAAACGACCAGCTCTATCCTATCTTTGACCAGTTTGCCTAAAGCCAGGATAACACTATCAGCCGGGGTGCCCTCTACGGCGTAGGTTTCTACCTCTGCTACCCTAGGCATCACCTTTCTTGCCCTCACTGGCTGGTGCAGACTAACTGCGGTACCTATGGCACTCAGCTCTCTATCCGGGGCTACCACCACTACCTGGGCAATGTTCCTTAGCTCCTTGACCAGTGTCCATAGCCCATCGGCAAATACCCCGTCATCGTTAGTCACCAGTATTTTCACGTGAAGCTCCCTTGTTCTACCCCTGCAGTTTATCATGATAGGGGTGGTAGCGACAAATGTCTGTACTCGTTCATATGATTAGTGACACCTCAACTTTCTGCACCTCACCCCCTTAGTCCCCCTCTCCTTCTAGGAGAGGGGGAGAAATAAAAAAGAGGGGGTTTCGCCTCTCTTTAACTCTCTTACTTTTTGGTGTGTCTAATAGGGGTGAAGCCTCTCTCTGAAATCTCTCTTTCTTCGATGAGAGTTTACTCAATTGGGGGTGTCGGAGAGGGGCAAAGCCCCTCTCAATAAATTGTCTTCTCCTTCCCCTTATCAAGGGGAAGGAGATAAAGCGGGTTCCCAGGAAAATCAAAGATTTTTCTGGGTGCATAAAGGGGATAGGGTTACCTAATAGAAACTTAAAGGGGGTGAGGTTAATAAAGAATCTCTGTGGTTCAACCTTGTTGGGGCAATCGGGTTTATGGTAGTATTTGTTGGTATGAAGAGCTTTGTGAATGAGGTTGCCGCCACGCTTGGCGGTGAGCATATTTATGCCTGCATCCAGTGTGGTATTTGCACTGCTTCCTGTCCTGTGGCTGGTGAGATGGAATACCCGCCACGAAAGATTATTGCTATGATACGCGCCGGGATGCGAGATGAGGTCTTGTCTAGTAGCTCTATGTGGTATTGCCTCTCCTGCCACCTGTGTGGGTGCCGCTGCCCCAGAAAGGTCAAACCGACTGAGTTGGCTCATGCCCTAGAAAGCCTGGCAGTTCAGCATGGCTATAAAGTCAAAAAAACTTATACCCCAGCTATGTATCGGAGCTTTGTCAGCTCTATCAGGGCTAATGGAAGGGTCCATGAATTTGGTATGATGCTCAAGTTTTACCTGATGACCAACCCTTTGGCTGCCCTTAAGATGCTGCCCCTAGGGTTGAAGCTATTTCTACACAGACGTATGCCATTGATACCCGAGAGGGCTAAAGGCAAAGAGGATTTATCCAGAATCATCCAGAAATTCAGAGAGGTCATAGCTAGCCAGTGAAATACTATTCCTATTTCCCCGGCTGCTCGGCAGGGTCTACGGCAATAGGTCTCGGTCTTTCTGTCCAGGCTATAGCTGAGCCCCTGGATATGGAGCTAATTGAGTTGGAGGGCTGGACATGCTGTGGCTCGACCCCTTATGGCTCTCTAGATGAGCTAGAAGCTGTTGTAGTGGCGGCTCGTAATCTGGCTCTGGCTGAGAAAACTGGATTAGACCTGGTAACGCCTTGCAGTTCCTGCTATGTTACCCTAAATGGAGCAGCTATACATCTTGAAGACCATCCAGAGCTAAAGAGGCAGGTAAATGAGGCTCTGGCTGTTGCTAATTTGGAGTATCACGGCAATCTGCGAATAAGGCACCTGGTTGATGTGCTTCTTAACGATGTTACCCCGGAGGTTATCGCTTCCAAGGTCCAGCAGGGGCTTAATGGGCTTAAGGTAGCCCCCTATTATGGCTGCCAGCTGGTTCGTCCTCACTATGGTTCTGACGATACGGAGTTTCCCCAGTCCCTTGACCTTCTGGTGGAGAGCCTGGGTGCCGAGGCTGTCCCTTACCCATTAAAAGCTCGTTGCTGTGGGGGGGCTTTGATTATCTCTGAGCAGAGCCTCGCTTTGGGCTTAATCCGCAAATTGCTGGACAGCGCTGTGAGGAATGGTGCCCAGTGCATTGTTACCCCCTGCCCCCTGTGCCAGACAAACCTTGATGCCTATCAGAGCCAGGTCAATAGCAAGTTCAAAACCGATTATAACCTGCCTATTTTGTTCGTCAGTCAATTGATTGGTCTTGCCCTGGGGATTGCCTCTAATTCCCTGGGATTAAATACAAATATTGCACGTTCAGTAACAATTGATAGGCTGATAAAAGAAAGGGGGCGATTAGATAACGGAGGTGGTAAAATATAGCAGAAACTAGTAAGGAGGTGAGAAATGAATAATGTTTTGGAAGACTACAAAAAGTATCCTGGTCTAACCGAAGTGTATGAAGTAGTAAGAACAGCGGAGGTCGTCCATAATCGCCAGATATACCGCATTGAAGTGCTAAAGTGTTACTCAAATCCACCAGTTTTTTATCAAACTGAGTGCTGGAAGTGGGAGAATGTCATTCTGCAGCAGAGCGACATGACTGGTGATAAATTTGATAGAGAACCCGAAAGAATGTGGGTTCTTCGGAAACGGGATTTACCTTGGGTTCACCAGTATGACCCAGAGACAGCTCTACACCAAGCACTCAATTTTCTAACTGGCGTTGAGTAGATTAAAGTATTTGGATACTATTGAGAAGGGAGGCGATAGGTAAAAAGGTCAGGTATCGGGGGCAGGTATGGTTAGCATATATCACTCTCCCGATATTGGTGATATGCAAGAAATAGACGCTGCGATATTCAGTAAACATCCATTTTTGGGGTTTTGGGATGGTAAGTAATATAATTAATGATAATACAAGCTTGGACAAAATTGGAGAGGGTTATGAAAATGGGTTGTGTTGTCTCCATTCCCTTTGTGACAATTCCTAGCATTGTTTACAGTATCGCCTATTTCATATTGATAATTCCCTTGTACCCTATAGGTTTTCTTTTCAACATATTTATGGGCAAACCTTCTCACAAGCGAGCTCTTCGTCTAGCTGATGCCATCTCTGTCAAGATACTGCCAATAGTATTAATCATCGTACTTCCAGTTATATTTTATTTCTATGTATGGGTACCGCTTGCGTGGATATTCTTTGCTTGGATGATAATATATTTCATAACCCGAAAATATTCAGGGGTTTCTGAAAAGCACGCCCGCCTAACTGAGACATACAAAGAATGGGAAGAGTTAGAGGATAGGATGCAACGTGAGAGTAGAACGAAGAAAGATGATAAATAGGTCATTATTGAATGTGCAAAATACCAATATAGTTTCACCTAGTGAGGTGCTGGACTATATCTATAAGGTAAAGCGGGAGGTTGTGAGTGGAACCTAGGATTGGTGTTTATATCTGTCATTGCGGGAGCAATATTGCTGGTACAGTTGATGTAAAGGAGGTAGCCCGCTTTGCCCAGGGTCTGGATTCGGTGGTGGTGGCTCGCGACTACAAATTTATGTGCTCTGAGCCGGGACAGAACTTAATTAAGACTGACATCACAGAGCTGGGGCTTAATCGGGTAGTAGTTGCCTCTTGCTCCCCGACGATGCATGAACCTACTTTCCGCCGTGCCTGTCAAGAGGCAGGACTAAATCCCTATCTATTTGAGATGGCGAATATCCGCGAGCACTGCTCCTGGGTAACTGAGGATAAAGAGGAAGCTACAGAGAAAGCTAAGGCGTTGGTCAGCGCTGCAGTGAGGCGAGTTTACTATCATCAGCCACTGGAGACAAGAGAGGTTTCAGTTAATCCCAATACTTTGGTGGTGGGCGGGGGCATTGCTGGCATTCAGGCGGCGCTGAAGATTGCCGATTCTGAGCACAAGGTCTATCTGGTGGAGAGAGAGCCCAGTATCGGGGGGCATATGGCTCAACTGGATAAAACCTTCCCCACCCTGGACTGCTCGGCATGCATTCTTACCCCGAAGATGACGCAGGTGGGTTCTCATCCCTATATTGAGCTGCTGACCTATAGCCAGGTAGAGGAGGTTTCTGGCTATATCGGCAATTTCAAGGTTAAAATCAGGAAGAAGGCGAGGTATGTTGATGAAGCTCGGTGCACTGGCTGTGGCTTATGCCAGACCAAGTGCCCGTGGAAGGTGGATAGCGAGTTTGAGGCTGGTATAGGTAAGAGAAAGGCTATCTATATCCCCTTCCCCCAAGCAGTGCCTAATATACCGGTCATTGACCGGGAGCATTGTGCCTATTTTTTGAAGGGCACCTGCCGTGCCTGCGAGAAGTTCTGTGAGGCAGAGGCTATAGATTTTGAGCAGAAGGATAAAGTAATTGAGGTGGAGGTTGGCTCTATAATTCTGGCCACCGGTTTTAATCTGTTTGACCCTACCCCCATCTATCAATATGGCTACAAGAGGCTGGACAATGTTATCACCAGCCTTGAGTTTGAGAGGATGGTTAATTCCTCTGGGCCAACTGATGGCAATATTGTGCTCAAGGATGGCTCTACTCCGGAGAGCATTGCCATTATCCATTGTGTAGGCAGTAGGGATGAGAAATATCATGAGTATTGCTCCCGAGTCTGCTGCATGTATTCCATGAAGTTTGCCCACCTGATAAAGGAGCACACCGATGCTGAGGTATACGAATTCTATATTGATATCAGGAGCTTTGGTAAGGGCTATGAGGAATTCTATAACCGGGTTCTGAATGAAGGGACGATTTTTTTCCGAGGTCGTCCGGCTGAGATAACCAACATAGCCGAAACGCCTGAGGAGGAAGGTAAGCTGGTGGTTCAGTTTGAGGATACCCTGGTCGGATTGCAGCGTCGGCTGCCGGTGGATATGGTTATTCTGAGTTGTGCCCTTGAGTCGCAGCCAGATGCCGATGCTATTGCCCGCTTATTCAATATCAGTCGCAGTGCCGATGGCTTTTTCATGGAGAAGCATCCCAAGCTGGACCCGGTAGCTACTATGACTGACGGAATATTCGTGGTTGGCTGTTGTCAGAGTCCCAAGGATATACCTGATACCGTAGCTCAGGCTTCAGCCGCTGCTGCTGAGGTTCTGGCTATGATTAGTAAGGGAAGGGTGGAGATTGAAGCCGCCACTGCTGTTATTGACGAGAGAATTTGCTCTGGCTGCCAGGCTTGTGAGCTGGTATGTCCCTTTAGTGCCATCACCTTTGATGAGGAGAAGGGGGTATGTCGGGTTAACGAAGCCTTATGTAAGGGCTGTGGTGCCTGTGTAGCTGCCTGCCTCAGTGATGCTATATCGCTTAATCACTTCACCAATGAGCAAATCGTGGCTCAGATGGAGGGGATGCTGGTATAGCGCGCCCTTTAATAAAGGTGGTTTATCGAGGGAAGTTTGAAGGGGCGAAGCCCCTCTCTAAAGTCTCTTCCCCCTTTCCCTTTGATAGTGAGCCTAACTTAATAGGGTGTTTAAGAGGGGCGCTAGCCCCTCTTCTATAAATACTTTCCCCCTCTCCTTTTAAGGAGAGGGGGATTAAGGGGGTGAGGTTACTAAACAATCTCTAATACTCGCTGGAGATAAAATTCTTAATCTGAGCGTAGCTGAACACCGGTCCATCACGGCACACATAGACATTACCAATATTGCATCGCCCGCACTTGCCTATACCGCACTTCATCCGCTTCTCCAGTGTAGTGAGCATTTGCTCCGGGGTAAAGCCTAATCTTTCCAATGCAGGGAAGGTAAACCGTATCATTATTGGCGGTCCACAAACAATAGCCACCGCATTGCTGGCTGATGGAGCCACCTCCTCTAATACTTTGGGCACTAATCCTACTCTTCCCGTCCAGGTCTCATCCCCTCTGTCCACGGTAGTTACCATGTTTACCGTCTTATCCTTATCCCATACCTCCAGGTCATACTTAAAGCATAGGTCGGCGGGACTGCGGGCGCCATAGATAATATCTATACTTTTGTATTTATCTCTGTTGTCTATTACATTCCAGATGAGAGACCGTAGCGGGGCTAAGCCAATGCCACCGGCAACGAAAACCAGGTTCTTACCCTGCAAAAAATCAAGGGGGAACCCATTTCCGTAAGGTCCTCTGAAGCCCAGCTCAGTCCCAACGCCAAGCCGGTGCAGAGCATTGGTTATTCGTCCTACCTTTTGTACGGCAAACTCCAGGTGGTCTCTTATGGTTGGGCTTGAGGAAATACAGAAGGGGGCTTCGCCGATACCGAAAACGGAGTATTCACCGAACTGCCCTGACTCAAAGGTGAACTCCTCCCTTAGCTTCTCGTCCTTAAAGTTGAAATGGAAGGTTCTGACGCCGGGGTTTTCCTCAATTATCCTCTCTATTACTACTATGTGCGGCAGGTAAACATTGCCCCCGGCGAGGAATCTCCTGCGGTGGCTAATATCGGTAATACCTTTCATTCTCGCTCCCTATACCTTGACTGGCAAGCTCTCTAGCACCCGGGTAATATCCCAGTTCACCGGGCACAGGCGAATGCACCTTCCGCAGCCGGTGCAAGCGATGACATTAAAGGTCATGGGATAGAACTCGAATTTATGGCATACCCTCTGCCTTACCCGCCGCCACTTCTCCAACCTAGGGTTTTCCATCGGCATCTTGGTATAGAGGGGGAAAGCGCAGCTATCCCAGCTCCTGAATCTTGCCCCCTGCTGCTTAACCAGCTCATCATTAATATCAAAACAATAACAGGTGGGGCACAGGAAAGTGCAGATGCCACAACTTATGCACTTGGCGGCTATTTTCTCCCAGTAGTCCTCATCATCAAAGCAGGCAAGTAGCTTATCCTCAATACCCTCAGTGTTTATCTTTCTGGTTACCTTGTTATGGGATGTCTCTTTGGCTTCCTTGGCTCTAGCCTCATCGGTTTCAGTTGCCTCTTTTAAGCCGCTGGTTTTAGCGATTAACTCTTTGCCTTTGTCGGTAACCTCTTCAATCAAGAACTGGTCGCCAATATCGGTGAGCATTAGGTCAACATCGGTTGACTCTGCGGGGCTGATACCCAGGGAAGTGCAGAAGCAGCTATCATAAGGGTTAGTGCACCCCAGCCCAACTAATACTGCGCTATTCCTTTTGGCAAGATAGTATGGGTCTTCATAAGCCTCCTCAAAGGTCATATCTAATATAGCCAGGGCTTTGGCATCACAGGGGCGAATGCCAAAAATCAACTGCTTATGTTCATTCACGAGCGGCAGTTCTATGTGGTAGCCCTCCCTGTCTTTTTGGAAGCTAAACATTTCCTCCATTGGAGGAAAGAAGTTAGCCTTGGGGGGGATAACTGTATTTCGGTACCAATCTAAAAAGCTGGTATCCTTTCCATCCCACTCGGCCATTGTAGCCACGCCACTTTCCATTGACGGAGCCAATACGGTGAACTGCTGACTCCACCGGCTGAGGAGCTTCCCTATATCCTTTTTGTTTATTTTCTTCTTACTGCTCATTCTTACCTGAATAAATCCTCAGCCTCTGCATACTCATAGGCAATTAGTAGTGGCGCAGCCTCCTTATCCATGCCAGCCTTATAGTGGAACAGCTCATCCACCAGGTCATACATCTCTTTAGTCAGGCTTCTTAGCGGGATATTCACTGGGCAGACGCGCTCGCACTCACCGCAGTCGGTGCATCTTCCTGCCACATGGATATTTCTCACTATTTGGAAGATGAGATTATCCTGCCACCGTGGCACTGGTAGCACCCATTGTGGCTCGGTTTCCTCTACAAAACACCGCTGGCAGAAACAAGCCGGACAGACATTCCGGCAGGCGTAGCATCGGATGCAGCGGCTGAACTCATTCTTCCAGAACTCCCACCTCTGCTCTGGGGTCATCTCTTTCAGTTTCTCTATTTTCTCTTGAGCCGCTGGCTTATTGACAACCGAAGTGCTGGGCTCACCAAGAAGGATGTCATATTCTTGAGGGGTGGGGAACTCACAGGCAAGGCAGTTGTCAAAGAGGGCTTCGGTGGCGAGGAACTCCTTTTTCTCACCATCAACCTTTATCGCTACTTTATCCCCTTCCCGGGTGATATCATCCAGCTCATCCCTCTCCTTACCCACTAGTCGTTCCACCTTACTGAGGTCAATAATCCCCCGGCAGGGGACACCCAGAATTACCACATCCTCCCGAGCTACCTTGTTATCTTGCATTAGGCTGACGATAGAGCGGCTATCGCAGCCTTTAGCCACGATGCCCACTCGCCCCTTTACCTCGGTCAGGAAATTGGCTAGATTGTTCACCATAAAGGGATTAATTACCAGGCGGTCGGCATCGTTTTTATCTTTGGTTATTAGAGGGGTAGTGGCGAATTTCAGGCTCCCCGATTCAAAGCCGATAATCCAGTCAACTTTGCCTTGTTCTAGCAGTGCTTTAGCCTCATTACGTAGCCTTTGTTCCATCTCCCTGTCTTTCTTGGGAAAACAGTTGGTTAGGACCGATTTCCTTTAGCCCTTTGGTTACCTCAGCGACTACCTCGGTAAACTTCCCCCCTTCTGAGGCTGAAACCCAGCTAGCCTGAACCCTCTGGGGCTCAATGCCAACATACTCCAGGAATTTCTTAGTTATGGCTACTCTCCTTCGGGCGCGGTAGTTTCCCGTTTGATAGTGGCACTCGCCGGGGTGACAGCCTGAAACCAGCACCCCATCAAAACCTAAACGCAAAGCCTTGAGGATGAAAAGTGGGTCCACTCTCCCTGAACATGGGACCTTTATTATCCTTATGTTGGCTGGGTATTTCTTGCGGCTAGTTCCGGCTAAATCAGCACCGGCGTAGCTACACCATTTGCAAAGGAAACCGACCAGCTTGGGTTCCCATTCTGTTCCTTGTCTCATCTAGCGTCCACTGAAAGGTCTATTAAAGTATCCTTTATAATTTACCTACCGCAATCTCTGCTGCATTTACTATTTGATAGAGCATCGGCGATGTCGTTAGTGCGGGATGAGTACCCATCTGAAACAGGGAGACTTCATAAGCGGTCATCCGGTGCTGAACGCAAGCACTGATGACATTTGCCAGCTCACCTACACATACGCCTCCCGAGGCTTCACCACCAACCATTACCCCGTTATCTTTGGAAAACATCAGTTTTACCTTTGTTGACACTGCTCCTGGCATGCCACCGGGGTGTCTGTTTACTGCTGTTGACTCGCCGACGATAATATTATAGCCGTCCTCTCTTGCTTGCCTCTCGATTAAACCAGCAGCGCCTAATGAGAGGTCACCGAGTTTGGTAGAGAAAACACCAACTCCACCAAGACCAAGGTAGCGCGTTTCAAAGAGGTTGGCTGCGGCGATACGTGCCTCACCGGTGGCGATGGAAGCCAGCATAATCCTGGTTGGCTTACCGCTAAAGAATGAGACCTTGGCTACGCAGTCGCCACAGGCAAAAATGTTGGGGTCTTCGGTAGTTCTCTGGTATCGGTCAACGAGAATTGCCTTGGTTGAAGTGCCTATCCGGAGCCCGGCTTTCTCAGCCAGTTCCGTGTTTGGTATAGCTCCTACCCCTACGATAACCACATCAGCCTTCAGTTCCTGACCGCTGGATAACCTGACCTTGCTGACCTGTTTATCACCAAGTATAGCCTCCACTGTTTTATTACTGAGAATCTTTATCCCTCTCTCGGTAAGTACCTTCTCTGCCTCAATGCAAAGCTCGTCGTCAAAGGCTAGTTGCAAGCAGTGGGGGAGCATCTCCACAATAGTAACATTATTGTCGCGATTCTTCTTACACTCGTCAGCGAACTCGGCGCCAATGAAGCCCCCGCCAATTACCACAATGTCCTTAGCCTTATTAATTACATCCAGCATATTTTTCAGATATTTAACATCCTTCTCTATAGCGAAGACATTCTCCTTGTCTATACCGGGGATGGGTAAAATTAGAGGCAAAGAACCAGTAGCTAAAATGAGCTTATCATAACTGACCGTATCTCCTCCGATGATTGAAACTGCCTTCCTATCCCTATCTATCTCCTCTGCTTTACCCTTAATAAGCTCAATGCCATTATTCTCAAGCACTGTGTCTGGAATTAAGTTCCTTTCTGGACTACCCAGAGTGCCAAAAATGTATGGTATACCGCATGGAATCAACACCTGTTCCTCTTTGCGGATTAGAATCACACTCTTTTCTGGATACCGCCGTCGGCAACCTATGGCTGCCGGTATTCCCCCAGCACTGCCCCCAATGACTACTACATCAGCTTTTTTCATCTCTCCTCTTTTAACCTCCGACAGATAGAATTAAGCGTCAACGGAATTTTATCATAGCTGACGGGCAGTATCAAGCGTGTGTACTCGTTCATATGATTAGTGACACCTCAACTTTCTGCACCTCACTCCCTTAGTCCCCCTCTCCTTCTAGGAGAGGGGGAGGAATAAAAAAAGAGGGGGCTTTGCCCCCTCTTAAAACTACTTCCCCCTTCCCCTTATCAAGGGGAAGGGGGATAAAGGGGGATAGGGTTACCAAATAAAAGAACCTAAAGAGGGTGAGGTTGATAAACAATCTCTATTGAATTGCCTTCTCGGCTGCCGCACTGTTATACTATTTCTGAGTCTAAGTTGACGCTAATTCAACTTTATCTTGCCATTTATAGGCAGATAAACTTGACATAACCTAAAAACAATTCAAAGCTAACTAGATAGGAATTGTTCCCCTAAAACTTAAAGGCGATTTTTAGTGAAAACCAGCGATTTCGATTACAGCTTTCCCCCTGAACTTATCGCTCAAACCCCTATTGAACCCAGAGACCAATCGCAGCTTATGATTCTGAACCGCAGCCATAGTTCAATAGAGCACCGCAGGTTTTTTGAAATAGTCGATTATTTGCGAGCTGGAGACGTCTTAGTATTTAACGATAGCCGTGTTATTCCAGCTCGGCTTAGTGGCAGGAAGGTTGATACCGGCGGAAGAGTAGAAATCCTGCTACTGCGTCAGCTTGATACCGCTGTCTGGGAGGCATTAGTAAAGCCCAGTAAACGGGTTAATATTGGCACCAAGGTTGAGATAACGGATAATTCCATGACAGGCGGTGGACATAAGGCTGAGGTTTTGGCTGAAATATCCGAGCTGGGGCGGGATGGGATAAAGGTGATAAGCTTTTCTGATGAAACGCTACTACCGCAGTTAGGTAGGATTCCACTGCCACCATACATACACACCCCTTTGCCTGACCCTGAGCGCTATCAGACAGTCTACGCTCGAGCACCTGGCAGTGTAGCCGCGCCCACTGCTGGGTTACATTTTACCCCTGAACTGCTCGGCGAGATAGAGCGGAAAGGGATTCGCTGCCTATTTGTTACCCTCCATGTAGGGCTTGACACCTTTCGACCAGTTAGGGAGGATGACCCACTAAAGCATCCTATACATAAAGAATATGGTATGTTAAGTTGGGAGGTAGCCAGTCAATTATCCCGGGCTAAGATAGACGGGCGGAGAGTCATTTGTGTTGGCACTACCGCAGTGAGGATTATAGAGGAGGCAGCTCAAGCGAGCAAGGCACCTCTTTTAGAGCCATTTGAGGGCTGGGTAAGCCTGTTTATTTTGCCTGGATACCAGTTCCGTATGGTTGATGCCCTGATAACCAATTTTCATCTACCTCGGTCAACACTGCTGATGCTGGTCACTGCCTTTGTTGGCAAAGCTCTTATTGCACAGGCTTATGAGGAAGCAATAGCTCAGAAATATCGTTTCTATAGCTTGGGCGACGCCATGCTGATTTTCTGACATGACACCATCTGGTGCTCCCTCACTCCTTTGCAACCACTTGTGTCTTTATGACTACAATGCTCTAGTTCAGATAGATAGGTGACACTTAAAAAGTTATGAAAGGGCGTTACAATGGCTGTATTATGAGTATTTATGGCAGCATAATACCGGGAGCCTCTCGCCTGGCGAGCATCCCGCGGAGCTATCAAGGAAAGCCAGGAGATATAGTAGAGGTG
>JAUWIX010000029.1 GCA_030608005.1 Dehalococcoidia bacterium | reverse complement strand
TCGGCTTCTATCTTTGCCTTCTCTTTAGCCGCCAGCTCGGCTTCCTTTTTAGCCTTCTCCTCGGCTTGTTCAGCTTTCTTGGCCTCTTCGGCTTCTCTCTTTGCCTTCTCTTTAGCCGCCAGCTCGGCTTCCTTCTTTGTGTTTTGTTTCCTAACCGGTCTACCTCTCATTAGAGGATAACCACACCATTGGCAGAAGTCGCCCTTGGTTTTTCGACCGCAGTTAGAACACTTTACCATTCTATTCTCAGCTTGATTTTAAACCTAGATTGCACTTGTTAAATATGGCACAAACCAATGCCTTCTAGAGCAGCAAGGCTGCACCGCATCGCTTGTTAGTATAAACGCAGTCAAAAGCGCTGTCAATCACTGCCAAGGATTCATTTCTCTATTAAATAGCCCAATATGCCTATTACCAATTACTACCATTTATAGCCCATTTGGGTGATTGTATTGGCAAGTAAGATAACTTATAGTAAGATAACTTATAGTAGTAATAGGTAAGTTTACGGTGGTTCAGAAGAGGAAGCAAAATATGGCAAATTATAGAAAGATTGACCCTATGCTGACGACAAGCGATGTAGCTCACCTTCTGAGTGTACATATTAACACAGTAAGGCGGTGGAGTAACCAGGGAATACTAAGGGCATACCGCATCGGCTCCCGGGGTGACCGGAGATTTAGACAGGAGGATATTGCTGTCTTCCTTTCAGAGCAGATCAAAGATAGCAGGTGGTGAAAGGAGGGCCCTCGCTTTGACAGATTAGCTCTAGAGGTCAATAATGGATAACCTAGCCAGAAAAATAAAATTTGGTAAGGAGGCGGTCGGGTGAGCGGAATCACAGTAATGATAATTGATAAGCAGGCGTTTTTCCGGGCTGGCGTGCGCCAGGCACTGTCTCAGCAATCTGACTTCAAAATATTAGACTGTGACCCGGCTGATGAGCCATTAGAGTTAATTGAAACCAATTCCCCCGATGTTGTCCTACTGGACATTGACTTTCCTGCCCTCAGCGGGCTTGAGCTGGGTAGAAAAATTGCACGACATCACCCAAATACTAGAGCAGTAATGCTAAGTCCCAATCCTAATGACGAGGAGCTTTTCGAGGTTATCAAAACCGGAGCGGTAGCTTACCTCAATAAGAACACCACTATCGAAGAGCTGGTTAGCATTATAAGACGGGCTTGTCGGGGTGAATACCCTATAAATGACAGCCTCCTAGCTAGACCTGGGGTCGCTGAGCATGTATTAAAGCAATTTCAAGACATAGTATCAGTAGGAAAAATTATGGAAACTATAACCGCCCCCCTCACCCATAGGGAGGCACAGATTCTAAACTACATTGCCGAGGGCAACTCAAATAAGCGAATCGCCCATATTCTAGAAATCAGCGAGCAAACAATTAAAAATCATGTTAGCTCCATCCTTCGCAAGCTAAATGCTAATGATAGAGCCCATGCTGTTGCCCTAGCCATGCGCAACGGCTGGATTTCAGCGGAAGGAAAACCATGATTTTAACCAAATTTAAACGCCAGTTTTATGGACAGTTAATTCCGGCAATCTAAGATTGGGAGTGGGTAACTTGAGTCAAGAGGACAATTGGAGCACGGGTGAGGCTATTGACTTTCGACAGTTGGCGAACTACACTTTACCTGAGTGGTTGAGAGTAGAAGGTAAAATGCGTCAACTGGAAATCGGCCCGGAACTAAGAGCCCAGATTAGAGAGTATCTGAGGAAGCAAGGCTATGAGATAACCGAGGGAGCTAAACTCCTTGGGAAGTCGGGGATTGAGCATACCTTTGACATGCTGGCTCAAAGGGATGACGGTTTTACTACCTATACTATTGCTATCTGCATTGCCGCTGGGGGTGATAGGGATACGGAAGTGGGCACTATCTTTAGCTTTGCCAACAAAACCTACGATACCGGCATCCATAACCGGGTTCTTATTGCCATCCCTGGATTTACTCAAGAGGCAAAACAGTTGGCTAAAAAGCAGCGAATAAAGGTCATTGATGGAGAACAAATAGAGGCATTATTAGACTTGAAACCTGTGCAACTAGTTAAGCCAAAGGAGCCCTTTCGGTTTGAGACCAAGGACCAATTAGTGGAATCTCTAGCCAATCTGGGCTATATGGTTGAGGAAGAAGCCAAAGTTCGAGGCGGGTCAGGGATTGAATATACCTTTGATATATTGGCTTATACTGACATTGACCAGGTTGGTCAGAGCATAGGTATAGATTTCCTAACTGGGGAGGAGGAAGTGGGTCTGGAGCAGGTATCCTTATTTGATACTAAAGCCTATGAGGTTGGCATTGATGATAAAGTCATTGTTGTATCGCCGCGGCTTAGCCCTGAAGCGAGGCAATTTGCCCAGCGCCAGCGGATAAAAGTCCTTGAGTTAGGTCAAAAACCCACGCTGACCAAAGAAAGCCCCGCCCTACCAGAGGAGAAGCCAACTAAGGTAGAAAAGTCAAAGGCTCCAGCCGTTGAGCCTCAGCTCAAGCGCTTGAAGCTCGCGCCTCAGCCTGAAGCATTGCAATTAATTCCTGAGGTGGTGGCGAGAAGGTATAATGTCATACCCCTGGCTATATCTGGTAACACATTACAGGTAGCTATGGCAGACCCAACTGACATCTTTGCCCTAGAGGCTTTCTCCGCCCTAAGCCGGATGAGGATTAAACCTATAGCTGCCAGTGCCAAGGAAGTCCGAGAGGCCATCGACTTTAACTATAAAGGCTATGGCGAGATTGAAAAGCAGCTTTCTCGTATCTCTATCCCTAGCGGGGCAGTCGAAGAGAGGCTTGCTATTACTGCTGATACTGATGCCCCTCTGGCTCAAGCTCTCAACCTTATTATTGAAGAAGCAGTCAAAGCCCGCTCATCTGATATCCATATCGAGCCTGAAGAGGACAGATTAAGGGTGCGCTACCGTATTGATGGCACCCTTCAGGATATGATGTCTCTGCCGCTGAACATACATTTGGCTCTCATTTCCCGAATCAAAATCCTGTCTGATTTGAATATTGCCGACCGTCATCGTGCCCAGGATGGTCAGTTCTCGGTTGAGGCTAAGGGGCGAGACATAGACATTCGCGTAGCTACCTCTCCTACTGTTAATGGCGAGATGGCAGTGCTGCGCCTTTTGGACAAGTCAATGGCTACTCTAGGATTATCTGAGCTTGGCATGCTACCTGATAGCCTGGCAAAGTATGAAGGCATGCTCAAGGTTCCCTATGGCATGATTTTGATTAGCGGTCCTACCGGAGCTGGTAAGACTACTACCCTATATGCCTCAATCAATTCTCTTGACTGCATGGGGAGAAACATCATTACCATTGAAGACCCTGCGGAGTATCGGTTTAAGGATATTAATCAGATTCAGGTTAATCCTCAAGCTAGCATTACCTTTGCCACTGGCTTGAGGTCTATACTTCGTCTTGACCCCGATGTAATAATGGTCGGTGAGATACGCGATGCTGAAACAGCTAGCATAGCTGTCCAAGCCGCTTTGACCGGGCATCTGATGCTATCTTCTGTCCATGCTAGCGATTCTGCTGGTGTGCTCTCTCGTCTCCTTGACCTAGGCGTAGAGCCCTTCTTGATAGCCTCAGCGGTTATTGGTGTTGTAGCTCAGCGGATGGTGCGTCGCGTTTGCCCCGATTGTAGCCATCTTATTGAGGTTCCGCTGGCAGAGCAGATGGCTTACGAAAAGGAAATCGGGGAGAAGCGGACTGAATTCCAATATGGTACCGGCTGCAAGTCATGTGCTTATACCGGTTATCTGGGTAGGACAGGAATCTTTGAGATTCTAGCTATGAGCGACACCATAAGGATAATGCTCTCTAACCAGGCTAGCAGTAGCCAGACTCGGGCTCAGGCACTTAAGGAGGGCATGGTAACGATGATGAACGATGGTATGCGTAAGGTAAAGGCAGGTATCACCACCCCCTCTGAAGTGCTGCGCAGTGCCTACTCTGCAGACTAACCACTGGAGAGGTTTAATGGAATTCCATTATATAGCTTATACTGAGGATAAAAGATTGGTCAAAGGCAGGCTTTCGGCTACCAGCGAGGAAGCAGCAACCAGTTTGCTTAATTATGGCGGCTATCAAGTAGTTAGCCTGAAGTCGATAACTCCATTTTTTAATATGGAAAAGCTGGCAGCCCGCTTTTCCCGGGTAAAGCCCAGAGAAGTAATAATGTTTTCCCGTCAGCTGGCTTTACTCCTTGAATCTGGTACTGATATTGTTACCTCTTTAGAGCTATTACAAAGCCAGGTAACCAATCGCACCTTGAAGAAGGTGATTGGCGAGGTAGCCTCTGACATTCGCGGTGGCAGTTCGTTATCATTAGCTCTGGGTAAACACCCCCGGGCTTTCCCTGAAATCTACCATCGGACAATATCTGCCGGTGAGCGGGGCGGCAATCTAGAAGTAGTGCTAAGACAAATGGCTGATTATTTAGAGAGGGGAGCCACTACCGAAAAGAAGATTAAAAATGCCCTGACCTATCCCTTTATCCTTGTCATTGTAGCTATTGTAGTGATAGGCATACTTGTTACCTTTGTTTTGCCTACCTTTACTACCCTATACTCTTCCTTCGGAGCTGAACTACCTTTACCTACCAGGATGCTTATTGGGGTTACTGATTGGCTTATCCATTACGGGCTTTATCTTCTGCTGGCGATAGTAGCGGCTGTTGCTTTGGGCTATGTTTATATCAAAACGCCAGCCGGGAAATATCAGTGGGATAGCTTATTACTCAGTTTGCCCATAATGGGGCGAATTAATCTACTTGGCGAGCTTTCCCGTTGTTGCCGGGCTATTGCCCTTCTGTTCAGAGTCGGCTTACCTTTACCCGAAATCATGACCCTGGCTATCCACAGCAGTAACAATAAGGCTGTGGTCAAGGCTCTAACTGAGGTTCAGCAGGAGTTGATTAGAGGCGAAGGCTTATCCAAACCTATGGCAAAGAGGAAGCTCTTCTTGCCTTTGATGGTGCAGATGGCAGGAGTTGGTGAGGAAACTGGTAACCTTGATAGCACACTGGCTACTGTAGCTCAGAGCTTTGAGGTTGAGGCTGATGATAGGACTAGCTCGGCTGTGGGGCTTATTCAGCCAGCTATGGTGGTAATTATTGCCTTAGTAATTGGTTTTATTGCCGTGTCCCTGGTTTCAGCTATGTATTCTATCTATGGGCAGGTGACTTTCTAGGAGCTAAGTTGATGAAAAACGAAAAAGGCTTCAGTTTAATTGAGGTGATGATAGCCATAGCGTTGCTGGGCATAATTGGTGTTGCCTTTCTTGGCGCCCTAGCCACTGCTTCTAATGCTATCTTTATTGCTGATGAGCGAGCCACCGCTGAAAGCCTGGCTCGAAGCCAGATGGAATATGTTAAGAATCAAGATTATAGTATTGCTCCTTGGGAGTATGAGCTTCCATTGCCCGCTGATTGGCCAGAGGATTCTCTACCCTCATGGTGGGAGGATAATCCCTCCACCCTCCCTGAGAGCTGTGATGGCTATACTGTCAATGTCACTGCTAAGCCTTTGCCTGGTGAAGATGATTATATTCAGAAGATAACGGTGACTATTAAGCATCTGGAAAAACCGGATGTAATTACATTGGAGGGCTATAGGTCAGTGCGATGATGTTTCACAGGCTAGGGTTGATAAATAAAAACCAGTTAGGTTTTACCCTGATTGAGCTAGCGCTGGCTATTGCTATTAGTGGCGTTATCACTGGTGGCATTACCATGACTATTTTCTCGGTGGTTAACGGGAATATCCGCACCTCCAATCATATGACTGTGGTCAGGCAGGTGCAGAATGCTGGCTACTGGGTCAGCCACGACGCCCTGATGGCTCAAGCGGAACCTGTTATTATGACCAATGGTAGCGGTCAGCTTGTGTCTATCACCTTAACCTGGGCCGAGTGGGGTAGTGGCGGTGCGCACCAGGTGACCTATACATTAGAAGGTACAGAATTGTGGCGTGACTATGATGGGCAGCGAAGTCTGGTGGCTCAATATATTGACTCTGACCCTGACAATACTAATTGTGATTTTACCGGGGGTAAGCTTACTTTCACCGTAACTGCCACCGTGCAGGAACAAAGTGAGACCAGAATATATGAAGCTGGCCCCAGACCAGGCTCATAGTAGTCAAGATTGGGGGGAGGAGAAGTGAGGAAAAGGACATTAAATAAATCAATACGAGATGAGAAGGGGCAGGCTCTGATTTTAGTGCTGATTCTGATGCTTGTGGGCGGGCTTATCATCGCTCCGCTTCTGGCTTATATGAGCACCGGGATTAAGGTGGGAAAAGAAGTCTTTGAGGAGAGGATGTATGGGCAATATGCGGCTGATTCCGGGGTGGAGGATGCTTTATACAGAATCAAAAGAGATGACCCGGCACTGCCAGAAGAATGGCAGGGAGTCTGGAACAAGGATGCTTATGATACGCCATTCACCTACTCCATACCTCAGCTCAATGGCAATGATGTAGGAGTTACCATACAGCCGCAGTGGGCTCTTGAAGGGCTGGAGGCTCCTCCTCTTGGGATGACGCCACATGCTGATATTGTAATTGTCGGCGATACTATCGGAACTGCCGGTGATAATGGGTTATATCAGATTTCAATAAACTATGACCTCAGTATAGGTGAGTTGAAGATACACCGAGTAGGGGCGTGGTTGCCAGGTGGCTTTAGCTATATGCCTGGTATGAGTAACCTTGAGGCTGCCCCCGGCGCTGATTATTACTGCGTGCCGGAGGTTAATCTCTATCGGGGTGGTGAGGTGATAACATGGAATTTCAGTCCTCCTTACCCCAGCTTTGAAGACCTTCCCGGTTCCGGCACTAAGCGAATTGTCACATTTGAGTTCACACCAAAGGGGACCCCTGTGTCAGCTTTTTCTTGGGTAGTGTCAAAACGAAACGATATTTATCTCTCCTGGGATGTTGACATTAAGACTTATCAGATTACCAGTCAAGCTGAAGATGTGGATTCAGGCAAGTCTATTGGTGTTGAAGCCTATGCTGTCAAAAATGAGATGCGTGAATTGGGCTCTACCATATCAGGAGACTACCGTGCTATAGGCGCTACCTTGATGATAGAGGGCAGTGGGCATGGCTATAATCCGGACGGCATCCGTTACGAGCTACTTAATGAAAGTGATGCCACAGTTAGTGACATCCCTGACAATGCCCAGGTGGAAGCGGCTTATCTCTACTGGTCAGCCTGGCTGGCAAGCAGTAGTGCTGAGCAAATACTATTCTTGGACGATTGCTCCAACTTTAATAATTGGATTCCAGATGCTGATTGGGAACTTTACCCATTGCGGTCACCTTGGGAATTTCGTGGGCACCACAGTGGCAGCGAGTCCAATAGATACCTTACCATGTCGGATAGTATAGATTTAAGCTCATGCTCACCAGGAGCGGCTATAGTCTCTTGGAAGCAGGACGAAGGCGGAAGTTTGGAAGGCACTGACCGTCTCTACTTTGCTTTTTCTAAGGATGGTGGCATCAACTGGGGTGACGATATTGAAGCCTTTCGTAACGATAACCCCCCGAGTAGTTTTAGCCATACTATTCCAGATGAATATTTAACCGAGAACTTCAGAATGAGGTTTTACCTGTACGGATTTAGCGGCACTGGTGAGTATGCTTATATTGATAAGATTAAAATCTCGGTGTCCTTGGAAACAATAGCTGATACTTCAGCTATCTTTAAGATAAATAATACCCAGGTTTATTTTGACGGAGGTGGCGAACCGACAGTAGGTAACGAAGAGATAACTGCCTCCGAATGGTCAATCCTGGAAAATCAACCCGGTGAGTATTCCTATGCCTGTTATCTTGATGTAACTGAATTAGTGAAGGAATATTCCAACACCGGTGGCGGTGAGAATCACACCGGCAATGGAACCTACACCGTTGGTGACGTATATGGTGATACTGATAATGAATGGTCCTACGCTGCTTGGTCGCTGATAATTATTTACTCCAGCCCTGAGACCAAAGGGCACCAGCTCTATCTCTATGACGACTTTACCTATGTTGATAATGATGAGACTCTGGAATTTCCCATTAGCGGCTTCCTTGTCCCCGAGCCAATTGAAGGCGAGGAAAATGCGGCTAAGCTGACCTGCTTTGTCGGCGAGGGGGACGATTGCTATAATGGGGATTACCTGAAATTTAATGGGACAGCGCTCTCTGATGGTAAAAGCACCAGCAATGTGTGGAACTCGTGGTCTTATGGACTGGCGCAGGATGGCATAGATATTGATACCTTTGATGTTACCTGGAGTAGCGGACTACTAGAGCCAGGGGATACCTCAGCTCAGGTGACCATGCCTACCCAGACTGACTCTTGGAACCTGGTCTATATTATTCTCTCCTTCCGCAGTGAGATTACTACCAGTGGTACTATCACCTATTTATATATTGGAGGGGGATAGTTGAATGAGATTAAGTAAGACAGCCTGGTTAATTCTGGGTGCTGGCATTTTCATTATTGCCTTCGCCACCCTGTATATGGTCTATTCTCGGCAGTCTGGCGAGCAGGAGCAGCTAAATAGTAGCTTGGCTGTGGCTCAAGGTGCCTTGCCTCAGCTTATTTCGGAAAGAGAGGATTTGGAAAGCCAACTGACCCAATGGGAAAGCCAATTAACTGAAGCTACATCATCGCTTGCTAAGATTGAGGCAAGATTCCCTGAATCAGTGCAGAGTATTGAATACGACGAGAGATTATTTGAGCTCGCTGATGATTGTGACCTGGAGATAACCAGCCTTACCGCTTCAGAGCCGAGTAGCAAAAAGGTTAAGGTGGAAGCGGAGGATATCAAGGTAGAGGATATTACCTATGCTACTACCTCTTTCAGAGTGGAGGTGAGGGGTGAGGTGGATGATATACTTGACTTCATCAACGCCATAGCCACAGGTGAGCATTTCATTACCGCTACTGTGGAGTCGGTGGATATGGATATTCCTGAACCTGAGGAGGGAGAAGAGGCTGAGAAGCCGACAGCTACCATTGAGCTTGTTATCTATGGCTACGAGGGTGAATAACTATGGCTAAAACAGTTACTACCCTATTTATTAGAGATGACGCTATTAACCTGCTGGAGATGAAGGGCAAGCGGATAAAGAAGTGGGCTAGCTTGCCCCTGGAGCCAGGTCTGGTCAGCCAAGGGCTCATCCTTGATGAAGCCCGGGTAGCTGACAGGCTTAAGGAGCTATTCAACCTTGCCAAGGTAACAACGAGGAAAGTTATTGCCGGTTTGGGCGGGTTCAATTCCTTATATCGTCTGATTTCCCTGCCCGAATTGCCTGAAGCTATACTACCTGAGGCAGTAAAGCAAGAGGCGAGAAGGGTGATACCAGTACCTTTAGAGGAGGTCTACCTTTCATACCAGTCTCTTCCTGCTGCCAAAGGAGAAACACGCATTTTCTTAGCCACTTTCCCCCGCAATGTGGCTGACGCTTTGTACCGGACGCTGCACCTGGCAGGTCTTGAGCCATATATTATGGACTTAGCCCCATTAGCCCTGTGTCGAACCCTGGATGAGCCCTGGGCAATAATTATTAATGTCAAGTTAGACCACCTCGACATTGTAGTTATGGCGGATAGGCTCCCTCAGCTAATCCGCAGGCTATCCCTACCCGGTGAGGCTTTATCGTTATCAGAAAGGTTACCAACTATCACTGAAGAGGTTGATAGAACTATTGCCTTCTATAATTCCAGCCACAAGGAGAAGCCTTTAGATTCAACTGTGCCTATGTTTGTTTGCGGTGACCTGGCACAGGCGCCGGAGAGCTGGCAATCACTGGCTGGTAAGTTAGAATGCCCGGTGTCAATATTGCCATCGCCTGTGGAATCCCCTGAAGGCTTCAACCCAAGCGAATTTATGGTCAATATTGGGCTGGCACTTAAGGAGCTATTGCCTGAAAAGGGGGAGGCTAGCTTTTCGTTAGTCAATTTTAATGCCTTGCCTGAGGTTTACATAACTAAGGCTGTCCGTTTATCCAGCATCCTTGCCCCGGTTGGTATCATAATTGGCATTGGCTTACTGGTCTATATGGGATTTCTGGTGCGGAATAATATGGCTCAGAACGCTGTATTGCATTCTCAGCTAGCACCTATTGAGAGCAGTATTGCCCAGGAGCATAAGGAAATAGCGGCACTGGGGGAACAGATTAAGCAGATAGAAGCGCAGATTGAGCCGGTGGAAGCCAGAGCGAACATTTTTAACACTACATTCACCTCTCTGGGAAAGGCTCGTGAACAGGTTGACGGAGATTTGAGTGAGATTGTAAGCCTGCTGCCAAAGGATGTGGATGTGGATTTGACTTCGGTTAATCATGGTGGTGAATCGGTAACTGTAACTGGCATAGCCCCAGATGAGAATGACATTTTCAAATATGCCAGAGATTTAAGAAGCAGCGGCAGATTCCCTGTCGTTATTATCTCATCTATCGCTGTAGAGGAAGTAGAGGAAGAAGAGGAGGAAGTTGAAAGGTTTACCTTTAATTTCCTCCTTAAGTAGGGAGGTGGGAAATGGATATTTTTTCATTGCTTCGCGCAGCTAAGTCAAGGGGTGCCTCTGATTTGCACATGGCTCTCTCCAGCCAGCCATTACTGCGGGTTAATGGCTCCCTGGAGGCAGTAGATGGTGTCCCACCATTAACTGCTGAGGAAATAAGCCAGGCTTTTCTCCAGATAACCACGCCTGAGGAAAGGGAAGAATTCCACCGCCACCTTGAGCTTGATTTTGGCTATACCTTACCCGGTGTCGGTCGTCTCCGCTGTAATGCCGCTCAACAGCGGGGGACTATCAGCCTTGCCCTGCGTCTATTGCCACCAAAAATCCCCACCGTAGATGAGCTGGAGCTGCCTCAGATATATAAGGAGCTTGCTCTAAGGCCAAGAGGACTGGTAATAGTTTCTGGGCCTACCGGTAGCGGCAAGACCACCACCCAGGCGGCTATGATTCACTATTTGAATGCTAATGAAAGTCGCCATGTGGTTACCATTGAAGACCCAATTGAATATGTCCACCCCAGCCTAAAGTGTGCTATAACTCAGCGGCAGTTAGGCAGCGATACCCTATCCTTTGCTGAGGCGCTAAAGCATATCCTGAGGCAGGACCCGGATGTGATTCTGGTGGGTGAGATGAGGGATAAAGATACTGCGGCGGCGGTGCTTACTATCGCTGAGACCGGGCATTTGATATTAACCACCGGTCATGCCCCCAGCACCTATCAGGCGATGGAGAGGATAATAGATTTGTTCCCCTCTCATGAGCGCTATTTAGCTCAGACGCGGTTGGCTTCTCTACTTATTGCTGTGCTGTGCCAGGTGCTTGTCCCCAGGGCTGATGGCTCAGGGAGAATAGCCGCGGTTGAGGTTATGATAGCTAATCCGCCGGTAAAGAACCTCATTCGTGAAGGCAAAATCTACCTGTTACCCAATGTAATCCGCACTCACCGGGAAATAGGCATGATTTCGCTCGACGAAGCTCTGGTTAACCTCTATCTTAAGCGAACTATCACCGGCGAAACCCTGCTTGCTTTCTGCAACGACCGCCAGGAAGTACAAAAGCTTATGGGCAAGGTAGAAATAAAATAGTCTAAAGCTTTTCCCAGATGTCTCGGCTGATTTTTGCCTGCCTGAGAATTCTGGCGAGTAATTCTTTGCCAATATCTTGGTGGTGAGGGTTAGGAACTCGTAAGCGAACTAAACCTTTGACCATGAATTGATGCTTTTTGCCGGAGTAAGGACCCTCAAAACCCAGGGCTCGGAGGTATTTAATTAGCTCCTCTCTTTTTATCTGTGCCAGGCGAGGCACTAAACAGCTTCCTTTATCTTCAGTTCAATCCCATCAACGACTGGCAATGGTAGGTGCCGAGATATACTGAGCAAAATCCACTCCTCTAATACTTCTCTTAATTCACGGCGGCAGGTCTCCAGATTATCGCTATTAGCATAAACGCCATCAAATCCCGGTATCTCACCGTAGAATGTATTATCGTCAGGAAGAATCTCGTAGTTAGCCCTTCTCATTGCTGCCTCAAGGTATTCGCTTAACACGATTGTCCACCTCCATATCTTTACCCAAGGCACATTCTACTATAGCTAATACCTGGTGTCAAAAACTCACTTTCAGGTCATTGCGAGCCGAAGGCGTGGCAATCCCGTCTTAGAGATTGCTTCGTCGCTACGCTCCTCGCAATGACGAAAAGGAATGTCCTTTGATATTATTTAGGATTTAGGAATTAGTATTTAGAGTTTCCCTTACCAATAAGCTTTCTCTAATTACCTCTGCTGATTTTCCCTGCGAGGTTGCTTAACAAGAAGCAATCTGTTATCCTCTTGAAGGAGGGGATTATGGCAAAGTTCTTAGTTTATTTAGAGGTGGCGGAGGAGGGTGGCTATATAGTGAGCTGTCCACAGTTGCCAGGCTGTGTTACACAGGGTGAGACTGTAGAGGAAGCCCTAGCAATGATTAAGGATGCCATTCAAGGGTATATAACCTCCCTCCAAAAGCACGGCGAACCGGTCCCGCCAAGCCTTGAAGAAAGAATAGAAAGAGCAGAAGTCATTAGCGTATGACTAGGATGCCAGCCCTAAAGCCAAGGGAGGTTATAGCTATCCTGGAGAAGGCTGGCTACTACATAGACCATACCACCGGAAGTCATTACATTATGCGTCACCCTGACTACCCTCAGCGTATTCCAGTTCCTTATCACGCTAAAGACATCAAAAGAGGCGTTCTACACTCAATAACTAAACAATCTGGGCTGACTCAGCAAGAGTTCCTGTCGCTCCGCCGATAATCTTGTTTATGATTCCCAACACAAGGCTGTGGACAAGTGTCAAAATTCTTTTTGCTTTGAGACTACCTATGAACCCTATCCCCTTTATCCCCTTCCCCTTATCAAGGGGAAGGGGAAGAATTTAAAAAGAGGGGCGTCAGCCCCTCTTAAACTCCCTGTAGTATATTTGGGGATCACCCCTCTTTCATCCCAGTTCAGAGGTCGTTTACAGGGGAAGTTTGAAGGGGCTTCGCCCCTTCAAAAACCTATACCTCCCCCTCTCCTTTGAAGGAGAGGGGGATAAAGGGGGTGAGGTTGATATAGAAAGTAAAATAGCTCATCGGCAGGGCTAAAATCAGCTAGCCCCTTATACTCTCCTTTACAGTTTGCTCACCGCCAGATATATTACTAGGGAAAAGGGAGGTAACGAATGGAGGCTAGGGAATATACGGTGATTCTGCGCTGGGATGAAGAATATAGTGGCTACTGGGTAGAAGTGCCTGCCCTACCTGGCTGTGTCTCCCAAGGTAAAAGCAAAGGGGAGGCGTTAGCTAATATTAAGGAAGCTATTGAACTCCACCTTGAGTGTTTGGAGGAGGATGGTGAGGGCATCCCGAAGGAAGAATCCTACAGAGTAGCCGTCAGCAGTCTAAAAGCTAAAAGCTGAAAGCTGAAAGCTATCAGCTAATAGCTTCAAAAATGAAGGATTTCAAAGAACTGGCAGTATGGGTGAAGGCTCATCAGTTGACTCTGGCGGTCTACAAGGTCACCCAGACATTCCCACGGGATGAGTTGTATGGACTGACAAGGCAAATCAGGCGCTCGTGTGCTTCTATCCCGGCCAACATTGCCGAGGGGTGTGGTCGAAGTGGAGATGCTGAGCTTTCTCGCTTCCTCCAGATTGCGATGGGTTCTGCAAGCGAGCTTGAATATCACATTCTGCTCGCTCGTGATCTCAGCTTACTCAACAGCTTAGCCTATGACCACCTGGCTAATGATGTGACCGAGGTAAAACGCATGCTTGCGTCATTCATCAAGAAGCTGAATGCTGACCGCCGATAGCTGACTGCTGACTGCTGACCGCTGACCGCTGACCGCGGACCGCTGACTGCTGACGGCTGAATGCTGCCCGCTGCTCGCGCACCGCTG
>JAUWIX010000011.1 GCA_030608005.1 Dehalococcoidia bacterium | reverse complement strand
TGCTTCTAAGGAGAGCGAAGATGCTTAAAGGGAAAGTAGCACTGGATGTAACGCAAATAGATAACTTTATCTTTGATATGAGCCGGTGCATCAAATGTAAGGGATGCACCTGGGTGGACCACATATACATGCCGGGGGTAAAGTTCAGCACCAGATGCCCTAGCGCCACCAGGTATTTGTTTGACTCTTATGGCGCTTATGGCAAGATGAGGATTGGGCTGGCAATGACTGAAGGCAGACTGGACTACTCGGATGAACTCCTAAAGATACTTTATGCCTGCACTCTCTGCGGTGCCTGCGACGTTGGTTGCAAGCGCAATCTTGATCTAGAAATAGAGCTCACCCTTGAGGCACTCAGAGTAAAAGCAGTAAAAGACGGCAAAGGCCCTATGCCTGAACACAAAAAGGTGGCCCAAAATATATCGACAAATCATAATCGTTTCGGGGCACCTCATGAAAATCGAACAAAATGGCTTCCTGAGGGAATCAATCCTTCGCCGAAGGCTGATGTGCTTTACTTTGTGGGCTGCTCTGCTTCTTACTCACACCCTGAGATAGCCCAGGCAACAGTGAAAATACTAAATGCTTCGGGCACTCCCTTTATGCTCATGCCGGATGAGTGGTGTTGTGGTAATGTGCTCTATTCTGTGGGTATGATAGATGAAGCGAGAAAATTGGCTCAGCGCAATATTGAGGCAATTAAGAAAACAGGGGCAACCACCGTCCTAACCAGTTGTGCGGAATGCTACCGAATGTGGAAGGTTGATTATCCCAAGATGCTCAACATTTCAACTGTCGATTTGGGTTTCAAGGTGGTGCACCTTGTAGAGTATGTGGATGAACTGATTAAAAAAGGAACTCTCAAGCTCACCAATCGCGTTGATTTACGACTGACCTACCACGATTCCTGCAGCTTGAGCCGACTTAGTGAGCCATGGATACCATGGGAAGGGGAGCGTGGACAATGGGGAATGGTGAGTCCAACTCTAGAGCGTAGGCGTGGCACTAATGGTGTTTATCAGCCGCCGAGGGATATTTTAAGCTCTATCCCTGGGGTGGAGCTGGTAGAAATGCCGCGGAAGAGAGAAAATGCTTTTTGTTGTGGAGCGGGGAGGGGGACAAAAGAAGCCTTCCCAGATTTTGCTCTATGGGCGGCAGAGCAAAGGTTAGAGGAGGTAAAGGAAGTAGGTGCTGAGGCTGTTGTATCGGCATGCCCTTGGTGCAAGGACAATTTTGCCCAAGCCGTTAGAAAGAACTCAGAGAACTTGAAGGTGCTTGACATTTCGGAACTCATTCTGGCAGCAATCTCAGGTTAAGGAGGTAAATTATGGCTATATCCCAAGAAGCATATAAAGTACTGGAATCTATTGTGGGTCATGAGTATATTTCGGCTGACCCGGTAATTTGTGAGGGTTACAGGGCTGGACCAGGAGGATATGAGTGTGGCCTGGGGTATGAGAGAGTAATGACTAAGCTGCCGGGCTGTGTCATTATGCCGCGGACTACGGAAGAGGTCCAGAAAATAGTCAAGGTTTGTAACCGCTATAAGATTCCATTCGTTCCATATAGCACCGGATTTTATGGTGCCCGCTCCCACCCCCATGTTTTCGACGCTCTACTCATAGACCTAAAGAGGATGACCGATTTTGAGATTGATGAGAAGCATCTCTATGCTTTTGTTGGTCCCGGGATTATTTATTCACAACTCCAAGAAGAGGCGATGAAGAGGGGGCTGTATATTGTTGTTGGAGGTGGGGGGGCGCAGGTATCCGCTGTCGCCAACATGATAGGCGACGGCTGGTCGCCCCTTAGCTACCGAGTTGGTCTACCCCACCGGCGAATATTGGGGACTGAGCTTATTTTGCCAGATGGCGAATTGGTTAGGTTAGGTTCGCTGGCTTTCCAAGACGACCCTTTCTGGGGCGAGGGACCGGGGCCAGACCTTCGGGGATTACTACGGGGTTTTATCGGGCACAGAGGATTCCTCGGAATCGTAACTAAAATAGCTATAAAGCTTCTGCCATTCCAGCCTGAGAGACTTGAGCCGACAGGTATTTCGCCAAGTACTACTCTCCAGCTTCCCCCAAAGAGAATAAAGTGGATCAATTTTACTATGCCGGGCAAGGATGCCATGAAGCAAGCTATGTATGAGATGGCAAAAGCAGAGATAGGAGCTGGAGCGACTAAGGTGCCCCTGTTTTGGCGAGCAATTGCCAGGGCAAAGTCGAAAGAGGAGTTCTGGGAACTCTGGTCAAAAGAAAGCGAGGAGACGGTCAGCAATTTCCACATTCTCCGCATATTGCTCATAGGGTTTACTTCGGAGGAGCAGCTTGAATATGAGGAGCGAGTATTGATGGATATAATTAAGGAGCTCGGAGGCGAAGCTCGTAGGACCCGACCAACAGACGAGTCCTGGTTCAAGAATGCAGACTCAGCCGGGATGTGGCTGATGTGCGGTGGATATATCTCTGTGGAATACATCATAGAAACGCTTGAGCATGCAATAAGCCAAGGGGAAAACTATGCTAAGCTAAAGAGAGGTTTCACACCTCCGCTTATGCCTGACTATGGTGACACTGGTTGGTTTCAGAGCTTTGAGCTGGGTCATCAGGGTTACTCCGAGTTTCTTATCTACTGGGACCCAGATGAAGATACCGACCGAGTTGACCAGTTTTATGTAGAAACAGCGAAGGAAAACATAAGAAAGCGCTATTATACCGCCCTCTTGGGTCCACACCAGCCCCTCTATTTGACCGGGCCGGCATATGGGCCAAATTACCATAAATGGCTGTTAGCAATAAAGAACGAGTTTGACCCCAACTTTATTTCCCACCCGCCAAAGCCCCTAGCCCACGACGAATTCGTAGAACGGGCTGAGTGGATGAGGCCGTTAAAGGACTGGGAAGGGCCTAAAATTGTAAAGTCGTAATATAGGGCATCCAGTCCAGGCGTCAAGGGGCGCTCCTGTTTACTTGGCTCCCGCAGCCCAAAGGTGGTTGGCTTGATTCCTGTCCCCGCTACCAATTTTTGAAGCTAAAAAGCCCCCAATCCTTAACAGGGACCAGGAGCTTTTTCTGTTTTTGCTAACAGAAAGAATCATCTATTGTTGATGAACTGAACGCGTGAAGGCGTATCGAATAGGTCTTATTGTCTAACGCTTCTTGATACGGTCGGTAGGAGAAACCAATACTGAAAGTTTTTTGAGTCCAACTATCGGAAAGGAGAGTAATTTCTCACCAATTCCTTTTCTGTGTTTGTAATGCTGGTAAATTATCCGACCAGGACCATTGTAGATTTCTTCATATCGTCCGTCCGGAAACAGCTTTAAACCCAAGTAATAGTCAGGTATTGTTCTAAATGTCAGGGAATCTTTGAAAGTAGCTTTAATTTGTACTTTTCTGCCGTCTGAACTTTCACCATCATGGTCTGCTTGTTGAACAGTATGAAGTTTAACATCGTAGTATAAGGTCGCAATTACTTCACCTACGTCTCCAACTAGGCGTCCATCAATGGTGAAAGCTTTTTGTGGGAACGTCTTTCGCAAGTCGTCAATACTTTTAAAGATGTTATAAAGCGCCTTATCTATTGCAGCTTTCTCGTCCATTTTTGCACCTCTGCTGAGTATTGTAGTTATCCAAGTATCTCAACGGCTTCGTCGCGAGATTTAAGGTCATCATTTGAGTCAACATATAAAAGGATCAAGGCACTGCTATCTGATGATGAAGGGTACAACAATAGCTATCACGCCTATAAAAACGACTGCGAGAATAAAGAGATTGTATCTAGTATTGTAATTGGTCAAAAGAGATGCATCATAATACCCTTCTACACCCTGGTCTTTGTACATCTTCAGCAGCCCATTTATCAGCTTTAACCTTGTTTGCTTTCCTTTTAGCAACCCAAATATTACCACGAGATTGACCACTACCAATAGACAAACAAACAGGAACATCACGATAGTAGTAAAAGTCTCATCCCCACCAGCGATTATAGAATTAACAGCGAGAACCACTAGGTTAAGAAGAATCGCAGTGACGATAAAAATCGTGTCCGTGCGTGCATTCTGTTGGAGTTCTGTAATAATATGCTCATGAACGCGCTCAATCATGTCCCCTCCTTATGGTCTAAAAGCATTTCAAAAGCTGAAATCGCCTAAAAGGTTGCCACCTCTTCCACGGTGACCTTAACCAGGTGCTTGACCTTCATCCTCATAGCGGTAAATTCCGCCGACATAGAATCAAACAGGTCGCCACTATCCAGAATCTCCGCCCTTCCCCAGATTCGGCAGCCCTTGCGAGTAGAGGGGTCAAAGACTATCGCCGAAAGTTGTGGGTTCTCCCTCAGGTTAGCCATAGTCCGTGGTGAAGCAATATCGGCAAAGACGACATGCTCATCATCAAGAACCCGAAATGACCCCTTGACCGAGACATTTGGCTTCCCTTCTTTGCTAGCGGTAGCTATCAGCGCCGAACCAAACTCACCAATCATCTTCTTAGCCTCTTCACTTAGCTTCGCCATATAAACGCCTCCTTTTATTATTAACTGGATTGTAGTATAGGCCAGTCAAAAAGACAAGGTAACTTAAAAGGCTACAGTAGAAAAGGAGTTAGTGGTATAATTCTAATAAAAGGTACTAAGGGGGCGATTGGTCATGGCGTCAGAAGCTAAGCAAAAGTGCTTTGTGATTATGCCATTCTCAAAGACTGGCGAGAAACATACAAAAGAATATTGGACTAAACATTACGAAACATTCATTAAGCCATTAATTGAATCGGAGCACCCACTGATAGCTGAACGTTCAGCTCCACTCAGAGGTGATATCGTGCGGCAAATTATCAAAGACTTAATTACGACACCTATTGTGGTGGCTGACCTTACAGATGCGAATCCTAATGTCTATTGGGAACTAGGAGTTCGTCAAAGCTTTAAGCACGGTACAATAACAATTGCAGAGGATGGGACAGATTTACCCTTTGACATAGGTGGTAAAGGAACTTTATTTTATTTCCCTAAAGACCATCTAAAAATGCAGGAGTTCACAAAGCAGTTTCATGAAGCTATTAATGACTGCCTTAATAATCCGGACTTGCCTGATAGCCATGTGCTCGAAACTATTGGTGGACGGGGAACGCTTCATCAGATTCTTATACGTGATGAATCGCTGAGAAGATTGGATGCTCTTCTCTCTGAGATTGAACGCAATACGAAGGTCTTAGAGGAGGCAGTAAATACCTGTAACGAAAATGCCAAGAAGAAGAAGGAGGGAAAATCTAGATCATATGTTACGAGTCGCTGTCGCCATGTAGCTGTGGAAATGCTTGTAGTTAGTAGATATATAGATGCTGGTGAAACCTTCTATAAAGCAGCAGAGAAGCGCATGGATTGGTTAATATCAATCAATGACCAGCTATCACTTTGGGAATCTGACGCAGAGATGGTAGAGGCATGGTTAATAAAAAGTCTTAAGAACGTTATAGAAAAGCAATATAAGTTTAAGGAATTAGTAATAGAGCAGAAAAAGGCAATTGAAACAATACTATGAAAAAAGACTTGATGGATATTCTTGCCTGTCCGGTGTGTAAGGGGGAGCTGGAATTAACCGTGGAGGAGGAGAATGAGCAAGAGGTAACTACTGGCTCCCTTTACTGCCCCAGGTGCGCTCAGCACTACCCTATCGTGGATAGCATCCCTAATCTATTGCCGCCAGACCAAGCGTGATTAGTCAGGAGTGTATATTACTCCAGTCTGCGGAGATTCCCATACCTCTACGCAGACGATTGAGACCTGGGCTCCAGCCAATTTCAGCTTGAGTTCTTTATAGATGGTAGTGGCGATATTCTCTGAAGAGGGATTTATTTGGTCAAAAGGTGGCACATCATTGAGGCAGGTATGGTCAAACCTGGATATAACATCAGCTAAGTGCTGCTTTAGCTCCCTGAAATCATAGGCTATGCCGATGTCATCAACGCCGGAGGATTCTATCCTTACCACTACCCGGAAGCGATGCCCGTGCAATGCCTCGCACTTGCCCCGATAACCCCTCAGAAAATGGGCGGCATCAAAATGTTGCTCTACAGATACCTGATACACTCGCCTCAGGCACCCTCCCACTTAAATACGCCCTGAACCTCTTTCGCCGCTTTCAACAACTCCCTAACCGTTTTGCCATTTACTGGATGCACCAGGTCAGGAACAATCTCGACTAAGGGAACAAGAACAAATGCCCTCTCGGTCAGCCTGGGGTGAGGAATAACCAGCTCCGGGGTTTCAATAACCTGGTCACCATAAAACAGGATATCTATATCAATAGTGCGAGGGGCATCAGAGGCACCAGCTCCCCTTCCCAGCTTAGACTCAATGCCCTTAGCCAGAGCAAGTAATGCCGTGGAGGATAGATTGGTGTTGACCTGGCACACCAAGTTAAGAAAACGAGGCTGCTCAACATTGCCTACCGGCTCAGAATCGTACATGGAGGAAACCTTTTCCAATCGCAGCCTCTGCGCTAGAAAGGCTAACGCCCTATCTAGATTATCCTGGCGGTCTCCCAGATTTGAGCCAAGACCAAGGTATGCTGTTACCAATTTAATCCCCAATTTGCCTCCTTCGTGTAATAGCATCGCTCATGCGACATACTCGCACCATCTGCCGAACATCGTGAACCCGCACCATGTCAGCACCATGGGCAATGCCAATGGCTACTGTAGCTGCTGTCGCCTCCAGGCGCTGGTCAAACGGCTGACTGAGCATAAATTTACGAGAGGTTCCGAGCAAAATTGGTCTATCTAGAAACCTGAGTTCAGTCAAGCGCTGAATAACCTCCAGATTCTGCTCTGGGCTCTTGCCAAAGCCAATGCCGGGGTCAATGATAATATTCTGCCAAGCTACCCCAGCCTCAGTAGCCTGCTCGATGCTTTTCTCCAAACTGGAAATGACCTCGGCTATTATATCACAACGGACAGCATTTTGCTGGTTGCTCACCAGGATAATAGGCACACCTGCCTCAGCAGCTACCCGGGCTAACTCAGGGTCCCGTTTTAACCCCCAGACATCGTTAATCATCCTGGCACCAGCCTTCACTGCCCGACTGGCTACCGCCGACTTATAGGTGTCTATACTTAATGGCGCTGATAGCTCACCGGATAACCTTTCAATAACTGGTATCACTCGCCTCAGCTCCTCATCAGCCGATATCGGCTGCGAGCCGGGACGAGTGGACTCACCACCGATATCTATAATATCTGCTCCATCATCAACTAAGCGCTTTGCCTGAGCTACAGCAGCCTGGATATTATCACCCAGCCCGTCCCCAGAGAAGGAATCTGGGCTGAGGTTCAGGATTCCCATAACATAGGTTCGCACCCTCCACCTGAACTCAATGCCCCCACAGCGGGTAGTAGCTAATGGCGATTGATTTTCCACGGCTCAAATCCTACCGATATTGTAGCACCCTTTTGCCACTGTTACTAGCTGGACTGAGCTAGTTCAGATAGATAGGTGACACAGATTATCATGTTTCGTTTCTCTTCAGCATTGACCCCATCCCCCTGACCCCCTTCCCCTGGAGGGGAAGCCCCCAAACATATTATAGGGAGTCAAAGAGGGGGCTTCGCCCCCTCTTTCTTCTTATCCCCCTCTCCCTTGAGGGAGAGGGGGATAAACACTTACTAGCTAAACTTGCCTATATCATAGCCAATATGATATGATTATTGATATCTATATCATTCAAACTTGGTTCAGAGATTGGGAACTCCAATGACGATGCAAGATAAACTGGCTAGATTAGCCGAGCTTGAGAAACAGGCAAGGGCTGGAGGTGGCGAAAAGCGCATCCAGCAACAGCATGCCAAGGGTAAGCTAACCGCCAGAGAGAGGATTGACCTTCTTCTCGACCCGGGCAGCTTTGACGAGCTAGACCACTTTATCATTCACCGGGCTACCGAATTTGGATTGGCTGAGCAAAAATACCTGGGTGATTCCGTAGTTGCCGGCTCAGGCAAGATTGACGGCAGAATTGTTTTTATCTACTCTCAGGACTTCACCGTGTTTGGTGGAACAATATCTGAGGTAAGCGCCCAGAAAATCTGCAAGGTTATGGACTTAGCCGTTAGAAAGGGAGCACCTATAATTGCCATATGGGACTCAGGTGGGGCGCGCATCCAAGAAGGAGTAATGAGTCTCTATGGCGTAGGTGAAATACTCCTGCGTAACACTTGGTACTCAGGGGTTATACCACAGCTGTCGGTAGTAGTGGGACCCTCTGCTGGTGGAGCAGTCTATTCCCCGGCTATAACCGATTTTGTCTTTATGGTGAAGGGTATAAGCCAGATGTACATCACCGGTCCTGATGTAATCAAGGCAGTTATCAGTATAGACATAAGTCATGAAGAGCTGGGGGGAACCAAGACTCATGCCGAGAAGAGCGGCGTGGCTCACTTCATCGCTGAGAATGAGCCAGAGTGCCTCCAGATGGTGCGCCGCCTGTTGAGCTTTCTACCCCAGAACAATAGGGATAACCTGCCCACCGTAACGCCTACTGATGACCCCGCCAGGACAGATGAGAACCTGCTTAACATCATACCTGAAGAGCCCAAAAAATCTTACGATATGAAGCAGATAATCACTAGCGTGGTAGATAACGGTGACTTTATGGAGGTTCACCGGAACTTTGCCCCCAACTTAATTGTTGGTTTTGGCCGACTGGATGGCAAACCAGTGGGGATTGTAGCCCAGCAGCCAGCTTATATGGCGGGAATTATTGATATCAAAGCCTCAGTTAAGGGAGCTAGATTTGTTCGCTTCTGCGACGCTTTTAACATTCCATTGGTCAGCTTCGTTGATGTCCCCGGCTTTATGCCCGGCCCCAAGCAGGAGGAGGGTGGTATCATCAGGCATGGTGCCAAGTTTATCTATGCCTACGCTGAGTCCACAGTGCCCAAGGTTACTGTCATTACTCGCAAGGCTTACGGGGGAGCCTATATCGTGATGAGCAGTAAGCATCTGCGTGGCGATATTAACTATGCCTGGCCTACCGCTGAGATTGCGGTTATGGGACCAGAAGGAGCAGTAAATATCATCTTTAAACAGGCTATAGCCAAAGCAGATAACCCAGATGAAACACGGCAGGAACTGGTTAGCGAGTATAAAGAGAGGTTTGCTAACCCTTATATAGCTGCAGCCAGGGGTTATATTGATGATGTCATCGACCCGAGGCTAACCCGTCCTAAGCTAATCAGGGCGCTGGAGACACTTGAGAACCCCAGTGATAGCACCCGCCCGCAAAAAAAACACGGGAATATTCCACTGTAAAGCGGCAAGGGGGAGGATATGGAGGACAAAAGGAAGTTAACCGCTGCTATCATGGGTGCTATCACCGCCTATATCCAGACAGAGCAACAACCCCCTCCAGTAACTCCCAGGGTCGAGCCCCAAACAAAAGCCAATCGGTGGAGTATCTTCAAGGGCGAGAATCTAACTATTGGGTGAAAGGGATAAACCTTAATCTAACTAAAAATAATTTCAACTAGAAGGAAACAATCCGATGGAGATGACAGGGAACCCATTAAAAATCACCGATGTTACCTTCCGTGATGGACATCAATCCTCACTGGCGACGCGAATGCGAACTGAGGATATGGAAGGCATCGCCGAGGAGATGAACAAGGCGGGGTTTTATTCCATGGAGGTGTGGGGTGGTGCCACCTTTGATGTTCCCACCAGATTCCTCAATGAAGACCCCTGGGAAAGACCTCGCATCCTTAAAAGGCTGATGCCCGATACCCCTCTCCAGATGCTGCTCAGAGGACAGAACCTGGTGGGCTACCGCAACTACGCCGACGATGTGGTTACTGCCTTCGTGTATCACGCCGCTGAAGTGGGTATTGACATTTTCAGGGTCTTTGATGCCGTGAACGATGAGCGTAATTTTGAGACCAGCCTCAAGGCAATCAAGGAGTGTGGTAAACATGCCCAGCTTTCACTGTGCTACTCCCTTACTGAGCCAAAACTGGGAGGCCCGGTATATAACATTGATTATTATGTCAATAAAGCGCTTATCCTTCAAGACATGGGGGCTGATAGCCTGTGCATCAAGGACATGGCTGGTCTTATGTCCCCCGACGATGCCTATGAGCTAATTAAGGCACTCAAGAAAGCGCTAAAGATTCCGGTGCAGCTCCATACCCACCACACCAGTGGCATGGGGCTGATGAGCTGCCTCAAGGCTATTGAGGCTGGGGTAGATATTATTGATACCGCTTTGGCTCCCTTCGCCCTGCGCTCTTCCCTACCAGCTATTGAGCCTATTGTGGTTGCCCTTCAGGGAACGCCCAGAGACACCGGGCTTGATTTAGCTCATCTATTCAAATTGGGGCAATATATTGAATCTATAGCCCCCAAGTATCGGGATTTTCTGGATACCACCCGAATGGCGGTCATTGATACCGGGGTGCTGATGCACCAGATTCCTGGAGGCATGACCACTAATCTAGTAGCCCAACTACGAGAAGTTGGCGCCTTGGATAGAATTGAAGAGGTCTATGCCGAGCTACCACGAGTGCGAAAGGAGCTAGGCTACCCACCCCTGGTTACCCCCACCAGCCAGATTGTAGGCATTCAGGCAGTTCAAAATGTTCTCATTGGTAGATATAAACTAATGTCGCGCCAAGTTAGGGATTATGTTTATGGGCTATACGGCAAACCCCCAGCCCCCATTGACCCAGAGGTTCAGAAAATAGCACTCAAGGGGTACCAGCGGGGAGAGACACCCATTACCTGCCGAGCTGCTGATATACTAGAGCCAGAGTTGGACAAGGCTAAAGAGGCTACCAAAGATATTGCTAAAGATATAGGCGATGTGCTCATCTATGCCCTTTACCCCGATACCGGGATACGCTTCTTGAGATGGAAATATGGTCTAGAGACACCACCTCCTGAAACAAAACCAAAGACTTTAGAGGATATAAGGCATGAAGACGAGCTGATTGCTAAGGCAAAAGCAGGTAAGTTGGCAGAGAAAGAAGCTCCAGCAAAGGGAGCGAGCGTTAGAATGTTTAATGTTTATGTTGGCGATGAGGTTTATAGTGTAGGAGTGGAGGCAGTTGGTGCTCCACCACCAACTGCGCCCGCTGTGGCGCCACCGCTTGCTAAACCAGTTGAAGAGGTTAAAGAAAAGGCACCACCACCGCCAGCAGTAGCCAAAGCCAAAGAGACAGCTATTATCGCCCCAATGCCAGGTATAATAATACGTTATGAGGTAGAGATAGGCGATGAGGTCAAGGCTAATGATGTGGTGGTTATCCTGGAAGCGATGAAAATGGCTAACGCTATAACTACCCCAGTTAGCGGACAGGTTAAAGCCATAAACTTCGCCAATGGCGATAAAGTAGCCAGAGACGATGTTCTGGCTGTAATCGGCTAGCTATCCGATAGAGCGAGCAATAGCCTGCATAGTGAGGCCCCCATGGGTAAGACATTAGCTGAGAAGATACTGAGCCAAAAGTCTGGAAGTGATGCCCGGTCAGGAGATATTGTTATTGCCCAGGTGGACCTGGTTTTTGCCCAGGATACTACCGGACCACTGACAATAAGGCAATTTCAGGCCTGCGGCTTTGAACGTCTGGCTAACCCAGAGAAGACCATTTTGTTTCTTGACCATGCTGCTCCCAGTCCTAATCGTGGGATGTCAAACGACCACATACTGTTACACCAGTTTGCCCAACAAACTGGCTGCCTTATCTATGATGTCGGTGAGGGCATTTGCCACCAAATTGTGGCTGAATCTCTGGCTAAACCAGGGGATGTAATCGTTGGTGCTGATTCACACACGGTAACCGCCGGTGCTCTGGCTGCTTTTGCTACCGGAATGGGCTCCTCGGATGTAGCTATTGCCTTCGGTCTAGGTAAGACCTGGTTCCGAGTGCCGGAGAGCATTAAGATAATGGTCTCAGGAAAGTTCCCCCATGGTGTTGAGGCTAAAGACTTTGTCCTTCACCTTATCGGGACTATTGGCGCCGATGGCGCTACATACAAAGCGCTGGAGTTCGGCGGTGATGGGATGGACAATATGAGCATGTCAGAGCGTTTTACCATAGCTAATATGGCAGTAGAGGCTGGGGCTAAGGTGGGGCTTTTCCCCGCTGATAGAATCACCGAGGGTTATCTAAGCTCACAGGGGCGAGGCGACCACTACCAACCTATGTTTGCTGACAGGGATGCTAGCTATGAAAAAACTATCAATTTTGATTTAGCTGCTCTGGAGCCTACGGTAGCCAAGCCCCATAATGTAGATAATGTTGCTCTGGCAAGAGAGCTTAAGGGAACTAAAATCCAGCAGGTATTTATTGGTACCTGCACCAACGGACGGCTGGAGGATATAGCTATAGTGGCTGATACGTTGAAAGGGAAGAGACGCCATCCCGAGACCAGGCTTATAGTTGCCCCGGCTTCGCCACAGGTTTTGCTAACAGCTATTAGGGCGGGCTATATCCACACCCTGGTTGAAGCTGGAGCTATTATCCTGCCACCAGGCTGTGGGGCTTGCCTTGGTCTCCATCAAGGAGTGCTGGGTGATGGGGAATTCTGCCTATCCACGGCTAACCGAAACTTTAAAGGTCGGATGGGTAATCCTGAGGCTTTTATCTATCTGGGCAGCCCAGCTACGGCGGCGGCTACTGCTTTAACCGGTGAAATCACCGACCCCAGAGAGGTGATGTAGATGCTCAGAGGGAAAGCCTTCAAATTTGGCGATAACATCTCAACCGACCATATTACGCCCGGGCGTCTGGCTCATCTCAGAAGCAACCTCCCTGAGCTGGCAAAACATGTCCTGGAAGATGCCGACCCTACCTTTGCTTCCAGGGTGAAGGCTGGGGACTTCATAGTTGCCGGCAATAACTTTGGTCTTGGCTCCAGTCGGGAGCACGCCCCTCTGGTCATAAAAATGGTGGGGGTCAATGCTATACTGGCTAAATCAGTAGCTCGAATATTTTTTAGAAACGCTATCAATCTGGGACTCCCAGTGTTAATATGTAATACCGATAATATTGATGATGGGGATGAGCTGGAGGTAGACCTGGCAAGGGGCACAGTCAATGATATAACCAGGGCAAACCAGCTCACCTTCGGCAAGCTCCCTGAGGTCATGCTTCATATCCTCAATGAAGGTGGGCTCATCCCCTATATTAAAAAGTATGGTGACTTCAAACTATAACCTATGAATTGACGTAAGGAGATAAGCTGATGGCTTACAATGTTACCCTTATCCCGGGCGATGGGATAGGACCTGAGGTAACCGAAGCTGCCAGGAGGGTTCTGGAAGCCACTGGGGTCGCCTTCCACTGGGATTTAGCCTATGCCGGCGATGGCGCCCAGGATTTGTTCGGCACACCCCTTCCTGATTACATATTTAAGTCAATTAGGAAAAACAAGGTCGCCCTTAAGGGACCAGTTACCACGCCGGTAGGCTCTGGTTTTAGAAGCGTTAATGTAGCCCTGCGCAAGGGGTTAGACCTTTATGCCTGTCTCCGCCCATGTAAAACCTACCCCGGTGTCCCCTCCCCATTTAAAGATGTAGATATTGTAGTGGTGAGAGAGAATACTGAAGACCTCTACAGTGGCATTGAGTTTGAGGAAGGAGCCCCGGAGACGGTGAGGCTGCTAGAACTAATCTCAGAGACAACGGGAAATGCAGTCAGGGAGGATTCTGGCTTCAGCCTAAAAATGATTTCCGAGACATGTAGCCGGAGGATTGTCAGGTTCGCCTTTGATTATGCCCGTGCTCACCGAAGAAAAAGGGTAACCGCTGTGCATAAAGCCAATATCATGAAATTCTCCGATGGGCTATTCCTGGCTATTGCCAGGGAGGTTGCCAAGGATTACCCTGATATTGAATTTGATGATGTAATTGTGGATACCCTGTGTATGCGATTGGTGCTAAGACCACAGCAATTTGATGTGCTGGTTCTGCCTAATCTTTACGGCGACTTTATCTCTGAGCTATGCGCTGGGCTGGTGGGCGGACTGGGGGTAGCCCCAGGAGCTAATTTGGGCTATGACCTAGCTGTCTTTGAGCCAACACACGGCAGTGCTCCTAAATATACGGGGCAAAATAAGGTCAGCCCAATGGCAATGATGCTCTCTGGGATGATGATGCTCCGCCACCTTGGTGAGATGAAAACCGCTGACAGACTGGAAAAAGCCGTAGCCCAGGTTATTGCCGAAGGCAAGAACGTCACCTACGATATGAAACCCAATATACCCAATGCCCAGGTAGTAGGCACCTCACAGGTGGCCGACGCTGTAATTGAAAAACTGAGGGAAAGTCATGCCCAAGAAGGAAAGTGAAGAAGCACTTTTAGCTAAAGCACATAAGCCAGCAGAGGATGCCATGAAGCTACATCCATTTTACCGGGGGAAGATACAAATTGTCCCCAAATGCGTGATTCGTAATCTTAACGACCTTGCTATCTGGTATACCCCCGGTGTGGCTGAACCGTGTAAGGCGATAAAGGCAGACAAGGAAAAGGTCTACCAGCTTACCAATAAGTGGAATACCGTAGCCGTGGTCTCCGATGGCACCAGGGTTCTTGGTCTGGGTGATATTGGCGCCGAGGCTAGCCTGCCAGTAATGGAGGGCAAGGCGCTTCTGTTTAAGTACCTAGGTGGGATAGATGCAGTACCTATCTGCCTCGATACTAAGAACCCCGATGAGATAATTCAGGCAGTGAAGTGGCTTCAACCCTCCTTTGGCGGTATCAACATGGAGGATATCTCTACCCCCAAGTGCTTCTATATTCTAGATACCCTGCGAAAGGAAATGGATATCCCAGTATGGCATGATGACCAGCAGGGGACGGCTGTTATTACCTTGGCTGGGCTACTTAATGCCTTAAAGATTGTCGGCAAGAAGAAGGAAACGGTGAAACTCACCTTTATCGGGGTGGGAGCAGCCAATATTGCCATATCAAGGCTCCTTTTCGCCGATGGTTTTAAGCCAGAAAACACTATCTTTGTAGATAGCAAGTCTATCCTCCATAGCAGTAGAGCTGACCTTGAGGAGAAGCAGGCTGGGAATCCTTACAAGTGGGAGCTGTGTCAGAGAACCAACTCAGAGAAGAGAAGCGGGGGAATCCCCGAGGCTTTAAAGGGAGCCGATGTGTGTATTGCACTATCCAAATCGGGACCGGGTACCATCATGCCAGAATGGATGAGAGGCATGACCAAGGATGCCATCGCCTTCACCTGTGCTAACCCCGTTCCCGAAATCTGGCCATGGGAAGCTAAAGAGGCTGGAGTCAGGATTGTAGCTACAGGAAGGTCAGACTTCCCCAACCAGGTGAATAACTCCATCGGTTTCCCTGGCATCTTCCGCGGTGTCCTAGATGTCAGAGCCAGAACTATTACCGAGGGGATGTGCCTCGCTGCTGCTTACGAGCTAGCCAAGTGCGCCGAGGAGCGCGGGATAAATGAGGATTATATTATCCCCACCATGGGGGAATGGGAGGTGTTTATCAGGGAGGCAGTAGCGGTGGGGCTGAAGGCCATAGAACAGGGAGTGGCTCAAGAAAAGCTGAGCCGTGAAGAGCTGACCAAGCAGGCAGAAAAGATGATTAAAGGAGCCAGGGAGACAGTTAGCACCCTGATGAAAGCAGGTCTAATCCCCCCTGTCCCAGACAGATAAACCGAAAATAATAGAGCTGGAGCTAACCACCGAGGAGAAGACAGCCCTGGCTAAGTCGGGTGGGGCAGTGCAAGAGCTGGTGAAGACAATGCTTAATGAAAAGGAGGTTAGCTGTGGTTGATTTTCAGAGAATATTTTACCTAACAAAATGGCTCGAGGATGTTCTTAGCCGACAACCAGTTAAATTCGATTCTATTTCGCCTTCTTCCCTCACTTCAGAGGGAGGTATCTACTTTATTTCAGATTTCTCGCAGGGAGACGAAGAGATTGTTTATACCGGCCTCTCAAGCAAGCTTTCACAAAGAGTTTATACGCAACTTCAAGGCGACAAAAGTGCTTCCCCAATCAAAGCAGCACTTATTAACCACGGGCGGGCAAAGGACTTGCTTGCAGCAAAAAACTATTTAAGGAAGTTCTGTGCTGTGCGCTTTGATGCCGTTCCTGATTATCGTGAACGAGAAATGAGAGAAGGATTTGCAAAAGCAGTGCTAAAACCGCAATTCTCTTTGTACAGGTCGAAGGAACATTGACCATTTGCACCTTCTATACTAGGAATTGAGATAAGCATAATATCAAGATTCATCATAGGGTAATGGGAAGGGGCTTCGCCCCTTCCAAAAAACTACTTCCCACTCCCCCTTGAAGGGGTATATACTAAAGGAGAGTTAAAGAGGGGCTTCGCCCCTTCCAAAAAACTACTTCCCCTTCCCCTTGATAAGGGGAAGGGGATAAAGGGGATAGGGTTACCTAATAAAAACTAATGAGAGAGATTGAAACGAGTTCTATTACTCAAGCTGTAGCCCGGCTTTGTCAAGAGGCAAACTTTGTGCTGGGAGAGGATGTATTAGCTGCGCTCAAACAAGCCCAGCAGACGGAGGAGTCCCCGCTGGGAAGAGAAGTATTAAGCCAGCTTATAGAGAATGCTCAGATTGCCGAAGAGGAGCGCCTGCCTCTATGTCAGGACTGTGGCACAGCAATAGTCTTTTTAGAAATAGGCCAGGAAATTCATATTACTGGCGGTGACCTATGTGCCGCAGTTGAAGAAGGAGTGCGCCAGGGCTACATCCAAGGCTACCTGCGCAAATCAGTAGTTAGCCAACCCTTCTCTGCCAGAAAAAACACCAAAGATAATACCCCTCCCGTTATTCACACTGAGATAGTCCCCGGCGACCGGCTAAAAATTACGGTTATGCCCAAGGGAAGCGGTGCTGAGAACATGAGTCGGCTGGCTATGCTCAAGCCCAGTGATGGCAGGCAAGGCATTATCGACCTGGTAGTGAGAACAGTTGACGAGGCTGGGGGTAACCCCTGCCCCCCGTTAATTATCGGTCTCGGCATAGGGGCGACCGGGGAAAAGGCAATGCTACTGGCGAAGAAGGCACTACTGCGAAAGGTAGCCGAGCCGAACCCTGACCCTGAGATTGCTGAGCTGGAGAAAGAGATTCTGAGTAGAGTCAATGATTTAGGCATTGGTCCGCTGGGCTTTGGCGGTAGAACTACCGCCCTGGCAGTTCATGCCGAGGTTATGCCGACCCATATTGCTAGCCTACCGGTAGCAGTTAATCTTCAATGCCATAGTGCTCGCCACCAAGAGACCATACTGTAAAGGGGAACTATAGTTTCCCTTCCCCTTGATAAGGGGAAAGGGATAGAGGGGATAGGGTTGATAAAAAATATTATATCACCAATTGAGGCTGAAATAATAGAAAAACTGACCGTAGGCACCAGGGTCCTGATTTCTGGGGTTATCTATACCGCCAGGGATGCGGCTCATCAGAGACTGAGCCAAGCCCTGGATAGGGGAGACAAATTGCCCTTCGACCTCAAGGGGCAAACGCTGTATTATATGGGACCATCCCCAGCCAGAGAAGGTATGATTATTGGCTCAGCCGGTTCCACCACCAGCAGCCGTATGGATATATATACCCCCCGCCTTATCGCCGCCGGCATTAGAGCCATGATTGGCAAGGGAAACCGCTCCCAACAAGTAAGAGAGGCTATCAAGAAGCATAAAGCCGTTTATTTAGCCACTATAGGAGGCGCTGGCGCTTTACTACATAAATGCATTAAACAGGTGGAGGTCATAGCCTATGAGGATTTGGGAGCTGAGGCTATCCTGCGACTCACCGTGGAGAGCTTCCCGGCTATTGTCGCCAACGATATTTACGAGGAAGACCTGTTTGAACAGGGCAAAGCCAAATACCAGAGGGGGAGGAAATAGAGGAGAAAAAATGGAGTGCATTTTCTGCCAGATTGTATCAGGCAAGCTCCCCACCGACATTGTTTATCAGGATGAAGAAGTAATTGCCTTCCACGATATTAAGCCGCAGGCACCAGTGCACCTGATTATTATCCCGAGAAGGCATATCTCTTCCCTTGTCCACCTATCCCAAGCGGACTTATCCCTTGTCGGACACATGGTAGGTATTGCCAACCAACTGGCAAAAAGGGAGGGTGTTGCTGAGAGTGGGTATCGGCTGGTGATAAACTGCGGTGAGGAAAGCGGACAGCTAGTACCTCACCTCCACCTGCACCTTATCGGTGGGCGAAGGCTCTAGACGAACCTGGCTGATTTCTGATACTCAAGGAAGATAAGCAGCCCAGCGATGCTTTTGGCATCACAAATGGAGCCTGAACTAATAAGACCGGGAATCTGAACCAGCGGCACCGGGATTAATCTGATACTATCAGTATCCTCAGCCTGAAGTGGGCTGTGAACAAGGTCAGTAGCCAGATAAAGATAAAGGTATTCTGTGCAGTAACCAGGAGAGGAGTAGAAGCCACCCAACCGCTCCACTTTTTGGGGAAGGAAGCCCGTCTCCTCACGCAACTCACGGCGAACGCAATCCACCGGGTCCTCGCCAAGTTCAATACCACCTGCCGGTATCTCCAGTAGCTCCTTCTCCACCGGCTTGCGAAACTGATTGACCAGCAGGATGTTATCCTTATCGTCAATGGCTATAATAGCTACACAATCGCTATGCTCCACAATCTCCCGCGTGGTCTCCCTGCCACTGGGCATCCTAACAGTATCAACCCGCAGCCTTACCGCTCGCCCCTCATAGACTAGTCGGCTGGATAGCGTCTTTTCCTCAGCCAATTTGAACTCCTATGATTTCAGCCAGATGCTGGCAACTTTAGTTGACGGACAAGGGCTACCTCATCACAGTTGGGGAATTTAGGGCAGCGGTAACAGTCAGTCCAGATCTTTCTTGGCAGCTCCATTTTATCCACCTGAGAAAAGCCAAACTTCTCAAAGTAGGCTGGCTTGTAGGTCAGGCAAAAGATGGTGGCAATTCCAAGCTCCTCTGCCTCCCTGAGACAAGCTTTCACTAGTTGAGCGCCAATGCCCTGTTCCTGGCTATCCTCAGCTACCGCCATTGACCTTATCTCAGCCAGGTCTGACCAAAAAACATGCAGTGATGCGCAGGCAACCACCCGCTCGCCCTGCCTAACGACAAAACAATCCCTGATATTTTCATATAACTCGCTCAATGGGCGAGGCAGCATCTCGTCCCTATCAGCAAAGTAGTTAATTAACTGATGCATCTGAGGGACATCTCTGATTCTGGCTTTTTCCACCTTCAACCTACTGTTTCCCTTTCAGCTTTTGCTCCAGAGAGCCATAGAAAGCGGCTTCAGGATGAATTCTTAAAAAACGACCGGTATTAGAGCTATGCCTTACGGTAATAACAGCACCACTACTGAGTGGTAAATTTATATGACCATCAATGCTCAGTGTCGCCTGATGGGCGGTAGTAAGGCGTAGCCTGACTACTGCGGTAGCTGGTAATACCACGGTGTAAGCCAAACTAAGGTGAGGCAATATAGGTAGCAGCAAAAACTCCTTAGCCTGGGGATGGAGGATGGGACCGCCGGCTGCCAATGAATAGCCAGTGCTGCCAGTGGCAGTAGCCACAATAACGCCGTCAGCCTTATAGGTGGTCAGTGGCTCGCCATCAATGCTGGCCTCTATATAGACTACCCGAGCTACTGCTCCCCTTGCCACCACTACATCGTTTAGGGCATAAAAGGTGCGGGATGGCTCAGACTCAGTGGCACCAAGCTCTGCCTCAAGCATAGCCCGCTCATCGAGCCAGCCCTTCCCCTCAAGCAAAGCGGGCAGCTTATCTCTAGCTTCTTCGGCACTGAGTTCGGTCATAAAGCCAAGCTTGCCCAGATTTATCCCGGTAACAGGGGTTTGCCCCGGAACCACCACCTGAGCCGCCCGCAGAATAGTACCATCGCCACCGATACTAAGAATTAAATCGGTATCATTCACCTGAGACTTAGCCTCCTCCCCTTCCCAGGCAGAGCATAGCCAAACAGAGACACCTCTGGCAGTTAAAAAATCCTGTAATTCCTCAGCCAGGGTATGGGCAACCTCAATCATCGGGTGATAAAGAATACCAACCCTTTTCATAGCCATAATTCGCTTTGTAATAACAATAAAAGCATCGCTTCTGAGGGCAAAGGAAGTGTAACATTGCCCCTTTGAGGTGTCAAGGCTAAAGTGTGACCATCACCTAAGATGATACGGGGCTTGGGGTTATATCGTGGGTAACATTATGTAGTGCACCCCGAATAATAACTCGGATAATAACCATACCCACTATGCCAAGAAAAAAGGCCAAGCAAAAAGCTCCAACAGCACTCATCCTCCCATCGGTAACCATTTTGACACCCTTGCAAAACCCCCACCACCAGATATAGCCCGCAATAGGTATAATAGAAAACCATGCAGTTGGTATCTCAGCACCTTTGGCATTCATTGCATCCTTGGGCTCCAGAACAGACCACAGCCATATACTACCCACAACTCCGACTAAGAACCCTAGTGGGCATACAAAGACAGCGATGATGAAGAAGACAGGCTCGTCTCCTAAACCAATTCTGTCCCAAAAGTCTGCACCCAAAAAGTGAATAAACAGACCATAAATGAAATTGTGCAAAAGGATACTGACGAAAAATCCTGCAGAGGAAGCTCCGGTCAATAGAAAGAGCTTCTTAAGCGTTCCTCCCACTTTTTCCCTCACAGTTAAAACTATCAATGCCACACCTAGTAAAAGGAAAATAGACCCAGAAATGATAATAAAAGGAAAACCCATGAGTAAGTCTCTAAATGCTGGAATGGAAAAGACACACGCTATTACAATGAAAACTCCTACCAATGCCCAGAATATGGGCCAGCTCAATTTCCCCTTCACTTCCTCTCACCTCGTAATTTCATTTCCCCAGAACAATCCTAACACTTGGTATGGCTATTAGCAAAGCGGCAACGATGAATATCCAGCCCGTCCATAGTGGCAGCCAGATAGCAAATAGCAGACCCAGCCCTACCCCAGCGAGGAACTTAGCGGTAATGTGCGTGGCGAAGTAGGGGTTAGGCACATGCCTGAACCTTTCCGTCTTATCACCAAGCCAGCTCATTGTTTACCTCCTTTTAAACTGGTTCATTCTCAGCATGCATGCATAAGGAGGAGGGCAATGCCGACACAGAGGATAAGGATACTAATTCCCAGCAAGATATACAGGATACGGAGTCGTTGTTCATTCATTTCTTGACCCTCTTTTTACGCCTCCCATATAAAGCCTTGGAGAGCTTTTTAATCGCCCTGCCCGACTTAAACCTATTCAGATTAACAAAGCCCCTGGTTCGGTTCACTGGCTATCTATCCCTTCATCATGTGTCTTTGTTTCACCTTCAGGTAGTTTCTCTATAGGAGTTTCACCTACAACTTGTAGCTTATCACCGAGTCTTGTCAACTTTCTTGCAGCGTCATCATACTTTGTTGCCGCATGTCGAATATGTCCACCCAATGTGGCGTAGTCTTCTTGAAAATCATTAAGGTCACCTTGCAGACGCCCCAGATGTCCCAAGATTTCGCGTGCGGCACTCTCAATATGTAACCCTTTTAGTCCTAGTATAATAACCTGTAAATAGGCATAAAAGCTATTCGGTGAAACCGGGATAACCCTCTTTTGGAGGGAGTAGGAATATATCTCACTTTCTTCAGCTTGACCACGGAGTATGGTCTCATAATAAATGTTTTCTGCAGGTATATACATAAGGGCAAAGTCAAATGTATTTTCATCAGGTAGTATATATTTGGTTACATCATCAATATGCTTTTTAATAGTGCGGGTAAATTGCCTTCGTAAGGCTACTTGCTCCTCTTCAGACTCTGCCTTAGTTATTCGCTCAAAATCTTCTAAAGGGAACTTGGAATCAATGGGGACTAGATTTCCACCAATTCGAATAACTGCATCTACCGTCTCGCCACTCCGAAACCTATGTTGGAGTGAATAGTTCTCACGCGGTAGAATATCAGCTAGTAATCTCTCCAGCATGAGTTCACCAAAACCACCTCTAAATTTTGGTGCACGTAAGATATCGTGTAGGCTGGAGATATCCTTACCAACTTCTTGGATTTGCGCCGTTCTTTGTGTAAGTTCTCCTAATTTTTCTTTAACCTCTCCGAACACTTTGGTGGTATCAGCTATTCTTTCTCCCACTGTTTTCGCTAGAGTGTCGCTTTGTTCTTTCCACCTCTGACTTGCTCGTAGCCTATCCCAAACAAAGAAGCCAACTAAAATCACCAGAAGAACAATAATCACAATTTCCATCACCACCTCCAACCCGGTTTATTAGCTTTCTAGTGGCTACCTAACCCCATTATACATCATAAATCAATCAGGGAAGGAGCCGTTTATCAGGGGAAGGTTGAAGGGGATTAATCCGACAGGGTGTCTTAGAGGGGCTTCGCCCCTTTAAATGAATTACTTTCCCTTCCCCTTGTTAAGGGGAAGGGGACAAAGCGGGTTAGGGTTACCTAATAGAAACTTAAAGGGGGGAGAGACAGACTATAGCCCAGATATAATTAAAAAATGGGGGTTTGGGGGCTAAAGCCCCCAGAGACGATTCTGGGTGGGCGGGTGGGAAAGAAAAGCTTGCTAAACAATCTCAAAGATAACCATTGCCCATCTCAAGGAATATCACCTATAATTGATTGCTGAGGACGGAAATGACAGCAGTAAAAGTCATACTCATAGTTCTAGGCAGTTTGCTTTTCTATCTTGTGGCTCTCCGCATAGTGAGAAAGCTGTGGCACTTCCCGGCTCCAGCTTTCATTGGACGATTCCTTGATAGCGACCTAAGACGCTGGCGGCAACCACCGGATAAGTTAATTGAGCGGAGCGGCATTAAGCAGGGTATGACAGTAATGGACCTCGGCTGTGGCAGTGGCGCCTTTACCCTCTTTGTGGCCAGGGCAGTGGGTGAAGAGGGTAAAGTCTATGCCGTTGATATCCAACCGGCGATGTTAAAGCAGCTAGAACGTAAACTGGCTAAAGCAGAAAATCAGGGTATAAGAAATATTGAGCTGAAACAAGCCAGCGCTTATGAACTGCCATTTGAAGACGGGGCACTTGACCTGGTATATATGGTAACCGTACTTCAGGAAATACCTGATAGAGGCAGGGCACTACGAGAAATAAGAAGGGTCTTAAAGCCGGGCGGAATACTGGCGGTAACCGAACTCTTGCCTGACCCAGATTATCCCCTGCGCTCGACAACGGTCAAAATATGCCAGCGTGAAGGATTTGTTCTGGACGCCAGTCTGGGTAATTTGTGGAATTATACAGCGAGATTTAAGAAACCATTCTCGGATTAGAAAACGAACATCTTGGCTGCTACTTCAGCGAGCTTCATTATATAGCCGGGGATAATGCCAAGTAGCAGGACGCCCAGACAGGAGAGGGATAGAGCCAATCTCAGGGCTCCAGAAGAGGGTACCTTCTCCTCGGAGGCTGGCTCGCCAAGCCACATTACCTTTACCACCCTGAGATAGTAGTAGGCGGATATTACGCTATTTATCACAGCAATAACCACCAGCCACAGCAAGCCATGCTGCACCGCCCCGCTAAAGATATAGAACTTAGCCATAAACCCGGCGGCCGGCGGCAGACCAATAAGGGAGATAAGGCACAGGGTCAGAGCTAAAGCCAGCAGCGGCGCCCGCTTGCCCATGCCTGAATAGTCTTGAATTAAGTCGCTATCAAGCTTGTTGGAGATAGCAATAATGGCAGTAAAGGCGCCAAGGTTAGTCAGGGCATAGCTGGCAAGGAAGAAAAGGAGACTGCTTCTCCCGACAATATCTGCCGCCGGAGAGAAGCCCACGGTAGCCAGTCCTACCATAAGGTAGCCAGCCTGGGCTATGCTGGAGTAACCTAACATACGCTTGATATTGGTCTGGGGAATAGCCACTACATTACCCAGGGTCATGCCGATAGCAGCCAGCACAGCAAAGAGCATCCCCCAGTCCAGGCTCAGCCACTGGGGAAGCCCAAAGGCGGAATAGAACACCCGCAGGATAATGGCAAAGCCAGCAGCCTTACTGGCTACCGAGAGATAGGCAGTTATGGGTGTGGGTGCCCCCTCGTAAACATCGGGCACCCACATGTGGAAGGGGACAGCCGCAATCTTAAAGCCGAAGCCGGCTATCATCAACACTATGCCCAAGATAAGCCCCGGACTGGCTAGAACACCTGATAACGACAGCGCCTGAATAGCCTGGGCAATCTCCCCTAGCTGTGTCTTGCCGGTAAAGCCAAAGACCAGCGCCATACCAAAGAGCAGGACTGCCGAGGCTACCGCCCCCAGCAACAGATACTTGAGCGAGGCTTCGGTTGACTTGGGGTCTTTGAGAAAGCCAACGAGAACATATAACGATATACTGGTCAGCTCCAAAGCAATATAGATAGAGATTAACTCGGCGGTAGCCGCCATCAGCATCATGCCTAAGGCAGATAAGAGCACCAGGGCGTGGTATTCGCCCTGAAAGCGAGTAAACTTAGATACATAATCCACAGAGGCTAGAATAACCAGGGCGGCGATGGCTAAGAATAGCAGCTTGAAGAACAGAGCGAAGTTATCCACTGCCAGCATATTGTTGAAGATAGCCTGTGAGCTGCCACCCCACATAATTATGGTGAAACCAGCAGCCACCACAACGCCAGCTAGGCTGACCACCACCAGCCACCCCTTCCGCTGGATAACAAGGTCAAGCAGGATTACTATTATGGCAAAGGCAGCCAGAGTTAGCTCTGGTAAAAATAGCTCAAGATTCAAAAGCTTGCTCCTTTAAGCACCTAATAAGCCCATTATAGGCATAATGCCTGTCTTAATAACATCGGTTAGAATTGCCGGGTAGATGCCGACCAGCATAATCACCGCCACAAAGGCAAACATATATACCCTCTCCAGAATATCAGCGTCCTTGACTCCGTTGAACTTCTCCAGCACCGGACCATAGAACACCCGCTGTAGCATCCAAAGAATATAGCCGGCGGTGATAACGATACCCAGCACACCAAGGATAGTGTAAACCTGAATTCCGGAAACAACGGTGCTGGTAAAACTACCGACAAAGACCAGAAACTCGGCAGCAAAGCCACTGGTGGTAGGCAACCCTAAAGCACCCAATCCAGCTATGGAGAAGACGACGGCAATAATCGGCATCTGCCTCACCAGACCGCCAAGCTTTCTCAGGTCTCGCTCCCCAGCATTGTGCATCACCAGACCTACCATAGCAAACAGGAGCCCGGTGATAATGCCGTGGCTGAACATCTGCAGGGTAGCCCCCACCAAACTCACCTGACCTAAGGCGAAAATGCCCAGAAGCACATAGCCCATATGGCTGATACTACTATATGCAATCAGCCGCTTCAGGTCGGTCTGCCTTAAGGTTACCGCCGCCCCATAGAGAACACTAACTATAGCAAATGCCACCAATAAGGGCGCATATTGTTGGGCAACCTGTGGGAAAATGGTTACACACAGTCGAATCATCCCGTAGCCGCCCATCTTAAGCAGTGCCCCAGCCAGCACCACGCTCACTGCGGTGGGGGCATCAGTATGGGCATCAGGCAACCAGGTATGCAGCGGGAAAACAGGAAGTTTAATGGCAAAGCCGGTGAGCAGTAGGAAGAAGATGGCCGCCACTGGAATAACCGCCGTGAATGTGGCAAGCCCAGTCTGAGCTATATCTACCATGCTGAGGCTGCCGGTGGCGAAATACAGGCTAAGAATGCCAGCCAGCATCATAGCACTGCCAAATAAAGTGTAAACCACATACTTTATCGCCGAGTATTCCTTCCTGCCTGTCCCCCAGATGGAGATGAGGAAATACATCGGGATAACCTCTATCTCCCAGAAGAGGAAGAACAAAAGCAGGTCAAGGGAGCAAAATACCCCCAGAATGCTTGTTTCCAAAAGCAGTAGCCAGGCAAAATACTCCCTGGGTCTTAAGTCAATCTTCCACGAGATGAGAACCACCAGGAAACCAAGGAAGGTCATCAATATTACCAGGGGCAGGCTCAAGCCATCGACGCCCAGGTGGTAGTGAGCGTTAATGGTAGGAATCCAGGAAAGCTTTTCCTCAAACTGAATCGCCCCTACCGACCGGTCAAAAATGGCAAAGAGATAGATGGACAGCGCCAGCGGAACAAAGGTAAAGATAGCAGAAATCCACTTAATCACCTTGTGGTGAAGATTAGGCACAAAGGCAACTATAATTGCCCCCGCTAATGGCAGAAATATTATGGTTGTTAGATAATTAAAGTCCAACTGTGCTGACTCCTATAAAAATTGTTTATCAACCTCACCCCTAAATATTTACCTACCAACTCTCCCCCTTTATCCCCCTCCCTTACAAGGGAGGGGGAAGATTTTTTCTGAAGAGGGGCTTCGCCCCTCTCTGACACCCTGTTAGATTAACCTCCTTCTCCTCCAAAGGGGAGGGATTGCCCTTAGAGAGGCTTCGCCCCTCTAAAACTCCCTATATTCGAGGGGACTCCTTATAACATATTTTGAGGCTTCGCCTCTCTTTAACTCTCCTTCAACCTTTTCTCCCCCAAGGAGAAGAGTCTTTAGAGAGGGGGCAAAGCCCCCTCTCTTCCCTTCACTCCCCCTTCCCTAGTAAGGGAAGGGGGTCAGGGGGATAGGTTGCTAAAAAATCTCCTTACCCAAAGAAATACAAACAAAGAATAATAGCCAGAATACCTATGCCAATGAACAAACCATAGAGCTGGAGTTGCCCGGTATGTGCCTTCCTGATAGCCCTGCCCCCAGCTACAGTGGCGCTGGCTACCCCATTTACTGCCCCGTCAACACCGTAGGTGTCAAATACCTGAAGACCAGCGAATAATCCACCGACCAAAGCCTTGCCCACAAAAACATTCTCATAGAGCTCATCAAACCAGTATTTCCTGTAGAATAAGGTATATAGTGGCTTGAACATGCTGCCGATGCGCTCTGCCGATAGCCATTTAACACTGTAGATGGCATAGGCTAAAAGAATGCCCAGACCAGCCAGTATCAGTGACAGCCAGGGTAGGGGGTGGGTTAAGATACCAAAGAAGCCCTGGGCGAAACTATGCGTCTCGCCATGACCCAGAAACTGCCCAAAGCCTCCGGTGACATTCCAAAAACCAGAAACTACTGCCAGGACAGCCAGGACTACCATAGGCATAACCATAACCGATGGCGATTCGTGAGGCTTGCCATGAGCCTCTGAACCACCCCCACGATACTTGCCACCGAAGGTTAAAAACACCACCCGGAACATATAGAAGGCGGTCATAAATACGGTGAGCATGGCTAGATAAAATAAGATTGGCTGGCTCCCCAGGGAACTGGCTAATATCTCCTCCTTGCTCCAGAACCCAGAAAGGGGCCAGATGCCAACAATGCTCAGCGAGGCAATAACAAAGGTAGCATAAGTCCAGGGCATAAACTTGCGCAGTCCGCCCATCTCTCGTATATCAAAGGTTCCGGTGGCATGATTGACACTACCCGCCCCGAGAAATAGTAACGCCTTGAAGAAGGCATGATTAAACAGGTGGAAGATACCAATGGCTATGCCGCCAGTACCCAGCCCCAGCATCATATAGCCAAGCTGGCTGATAGTTGAATAAGCCAGAACCCGCTTAATATCGGTCATTACCAGCCCCATAGTAGCGGCAAAAATAGCAGTAAAGCCACCGATGACCGCCACCGTAGTTAATGCCTCAACTGAGTGGGAAAAGAGGGGATAGCAACGGGCAACCAGAAAGACACCAGCAGCTACCATAGTGGCGGCATGGATTAAGGCACTAACCGGGGTCGGACCCTCCATAGCATCAGGCAGCCAGGTATGGAGCGGGAACTGGGCTGACTTGCCCACGGCACCAGAAAAGATGCCAATAGCCGCCCAGGTAAGGGTTGTGCCTGCCAGGGCTCCGGTTATAGCCAGTGAATGGAGTTCAGCAATATCAAAGGTCCCGGTGTTAAAGAACAGGAGCAGGATAGCCGCCAGAAAGCCGAAGTCACCAAGCCGGGTAACAATAAACGCCTTCTTAGCAGCGTTAGCCGCCGCCGGACGATGGAACCAAAAGCCGATAAGTAGATAAGAGCACAAGCCAACCATCTCCCAGAACACATACATAAAAAGTAGATTGTCAGCCAGAACTAAAGCCAACATTGAGCCGGTAAACAGTGACATAAAGGCAAAGTAGCGGTGATAACCCGGGTCTCCAGCCATATAACCCTGGGAGTAAATCTGCACCATCAGGCTGACCAAACTAACCACAATGAGCATCACCGCCGTCAGTGAATCAACCATTAGCCCCAAGTGAATAGTAATCCCACCCTCAATAATCACCCAGTTGATATCAGGTATCGGTAGCTCATGACCAGGGGCAGCCATCACCTCCATTAAGGCCCAGACTGACAGACCGAGAGAAGCTGTGAGAGAGGCGATAGTGATATAGCCACCCAGCTTGGGCTTATGGTTCAGGAAAGGTCTAAAGAATAGCGATATTATAGCAAACGAGAAAAATGGCAGTAGAAAAATAAGCCAGACCAGTTGATACGGCATTACAGCTTCCTCAATACCTCCTGTATAATATGCTCCCTATCCTTGGGCACAAGGATAGAATAGGTAGCTATTTCCCTGCCCGGAGGCTCACCAGAGACGGGCAGGATGCGGGTGGGTATCCCCTCACCCTCAAACAGTTCCTTCCACTTCTCAGCCCCCTTTAAGCTATCTGCTTTTTTAACCTCTACCCACATATCGAGTTTCTACCTCACCCCCTGTATCCCCCTCTCCTTCAAAGGAGAGGGGGGAGGAGTTTTTTCGAGAGGGACTTCGTCCCTCTCCGACTCCCTGTTAGACCAATCTTCTTTTTAACTCTCCTCCCCCAAAGGAGAGGGGGAGGGTGTTTTCTTGAGAGGGGCTTCGCCCCTCCTGGACTCCCCGATTAGGTATTGGGGAACTCCGTTCCTCTTAAACTCCCTATTGCTATCCCAAATTCAGAAGAGTTATAGAGAGGGGAAGCCTCTCTTACTCATTCCTCCCCTTCCCCTCGACAAGGGGAAGGGGATTAAGGGGATAGGGTTACCATTAAACAGGGGCAGAGCCCCTCTACACTACCTCCTTAAAAAATCCAAATTACCACTTCATCAAATCGATTTTGGTGGCGTCTATCGTCTCACGGCTACGATAAATAGATATTATTATGGCTAAGCCAACGGCTGCCTCGGCTGCCGCCACTACCATAATGAAAATAACAAACACCTGCCCCGTCAGCAGTAAGGGCACAATATACCGGGAGAAGGCAACCATAGCGATGTTCACCGCATTGAGCATAAGCTCGATACACATTAGGATAATAATGGCATTGCGTTTAGCCAGAGCCCCATATAGCCCGATAGAGAACAGAACGGCGGATAGTATAAGATAATGTTCTAAACCTACAGCCATAGTTTACTTCTCCCTAACCAAGACGATAGCCCCTAAGATGGCGGCTAACAACAGGATAGCGGCAATCTCCACTGGCAGGATAAAACCGCCCTCACCGAAAAGCAGTCCGGCAAGGGCAGATGTAGTAGGCTCCAGGGGTGGGGCTACCGATACCTGCCACGTGGTATTAAGCATGGCAAAAGCCATTCCCCCTAAGAATAATATGGCAACAAGGAAAGCCGGAATTCGGAGCCTATTGGAAGGACTACCCCGCTGAACCTCTCTGGTCAGCATAATGGCTAAGATAATCAACACAGATATGGCACCAACATAAATCAGAACCTGCACTGCTGCCAAAAAGTCGGCACTGAGGGTGATATAGATTCCAGCCACAGCCAGGAAGCAAACAACCAGAGAAAGAGCGGCTCGGAAAACATCACTAAGCAAAACCACAGCTAAAGCGGCTATTATACCTACTATAGCTAATACCCAAAAGGCAATGTCAAGTCCTATCACTTTCTCACCTTATCCCTATCAAGAAGTAAAGTCTGCCGAGGTAAGGTTGCCTCAACTTTGGGGCGGGCATAACCACTGGGCTTTCTCTCATCCGATGGCAACAAGTCCTCCTTACTCAATATCAGTTCACCTCGCCGATAACTTGCCAGCTCGTAGGCATAACCCATAAACAAAGCATGATGGGGGCAAGCCTCCACGCACAAGCCACAAAACATACAGCGCCCGATATCCACCTCGAACTTCTCTACTAGATAGGCAAGGTCACACATTAGGCACCGTTTCGCCTCCTTAGTTGCCATCTCCTCACTGAGCTCAAGCTCTACCTCAGCAAAGCTACTAATCCGCTGTTTAAGCGAGAGGGAGGGTATTTGGGGCCGCCGCCCCTTTTCAGTTCTGGTGAGCGGGGTTACCTTCTCATCAGGTGGAGCCAATGTTTCATCAATCATCCCAGTGCCACCTAAATATTTGTCTATAGAGATTGCCCCTCTTCTTCCGGCAGCAATTGCCTCAATGACCGAAGCTGGTCCACTCACGGCATCGCCGCCAGCAAAAACACCTTCCCTCTCGGTGGCAAAGGTGTCAGTGTCAATTTGAATTGCATTTCCTCGACCAATACTTAATCCAAACTGAGCGGGAATCTCTGGGCGCTGACCAATAGCGGCTATAATATTATCAAAGCTCATGGTAAACTCACTGCCTTTGATTGGCTCAGGTCGCCGTCTGCCGCTGGCATCTATGGCACCCAACTGCATGCGAATACACTCTAACTGTAGCTCACCATCTTGACTAACAATTCTTAATGGCGCCGCCAGGAAGTAGATTTTCACTCCCTCAGCGACAGCGGTGTCAATTTCTTCAGGGCTAGCTGGCATCTCAACCCGAGTCCGCCGATAGACGACAGTCACATCTTTAGCTCCAAGCCGCAAGGCAGTTCGTGCCGAATCTATAGCTGCGTTACCACCACCGATAACAGCTACTCTATCTCCAAGTCTTACCTCTTTGCCCAAATTCACATCCCTCAAAAAGGAAACACATTCCATCACCCTGGGGCTATCCTCTCCCTCAACGCCCAGCCTGATGCCCTGGTGCGCCCCGATAGCTAAAAAGATAGCCTTATAACCCTGCTCAAAGAGCCTGTCTAGGGAATCTACTTCAGTATTTGTCCTTATATCAACGCCAACGCTTTTTATCTCCTCAATCTCAGCCCTGAGTATGTCCGTTGGCAGCCGATACTCAGGGATACCAACTCGCATCATGCCCCCTGGCTCAGGTAATTTTTCGAAGACGGTTACCGAGTGACCAAGCTTAGCCAGATAGTAGGCTGCGGTTAGTCCCCCTGGACCTGAGCCAATAATGGCAACACGCTTACCGGTGGTCGGAGCAACCTTAGAGTTTACTTTCCATGCTCCAGAATCATGCTCAGTGGCAAACCGTTTAAGCACCCTGATGGCAATAGCGTCATCAAGCTGAGTCCGTTGGCAATTAGCCTCGCAAGGATGAACACAGACGCGACCAAGCACCGCTGGGAAAGGAACCTTCTCCCGAATGACAGCTACTGCTGCGGCAGGGTTGCCATCGGCAATGAAGCGAATATAACGAGGTATATTCACACCAGCAGGACATGCCTGACTACATGGGGCAATGACTAAACCGTTGCCCCCATTTTTGGAGGTTATAATCTCAATGCTACCCTGAGGGCAGCTCTTGGCACAGGTGGCACAGCCAGTGCATCGTTCCTTATCCCAGACAAGCTCATTACCCCTAATCCGCCGAGAGGTAGTAAGCCTCTCTTCAGGGTATTGTGTAGTAATCGGCTGGCGAAACAGGTGCTTAAGGGTTAACGCCATGCCTTTGGCTATGCCAATACCATACCTTTCAAACCTCAACCCTTCCCCCTCCTAAACGGAAAAATTTAGACCATAAAACTATCAATACCGCCATTATAGCCAGGTTCAAAAATATAATTGTCCAGGGTAGAGCTTCAGGCAAGACTACCACCTCTATGCCAGTGATAAACAGGTTAATCAAAGCTAGAGGTAGTAGGCACTTCCAGGCAAATGCCATCAGTTGGTCCACTCTGATGCGTGGTATGGTGCTCCTCACCCAAAAAATGAGGAAAAATACGGCAACCACCTTAATTAAAAACCACAGGACGGGGGGCAACACCGGTCCTCTCCAGCCACCAAGGAAAAGGGTAGTAATTATGGCTGAGACAGCCAGGACTTCTGTGTATTCCACCAGGTAAAACAGGGCAAACTTCATCCCTGAGTATTCGGTGTGATAACCAGCCACAATCTCTGATTCAGCCTCCAGAAGGTCAAAGGGGGTGCGATTAATCTCGGCGCAAGCGCCAATAAAGTAGATAAGAAAGCCCAATGGCTGCAATAAGATGAATGGTATGCTCTGTGCCTTTACAATCTCATTCATAGATAGAGAACCAGCGATTAACACCACACCGATAATGGAAAGCACCACCGGAATCTCATAGCTCACTGCCTGGGCTACAGTGCGCATGGCACCGATAAGGGAGAATTTATTATTGGAACCCCACCCAGCCATAAATATCCCGACCACACTAACCGAGCTAATAGCTACCACATAAAGGATGCCTATATTTAGGTCAGCCAGTAGCGCCCCATCCTGGAATGGCACCACGGCAAAAATCATCAATGCCGGGACAAAAGCAACCACTGGAGCCAGCCAATGAACCCACTTATCACCTTTAGCCGGGATAATGTCCTCCTTAATCAATATCTTAATAGCATCAGCCACTGGCTGAAGAAGGCCAAAGGGTCCAACCCGGTTGGGACCGAGACGCACCTGAAAACGCCCTATGCCTCGTCGCTCAAACCAGATAAATCCCATAATCATAGCTAGAACAAAAGCTAGGATAATAACCACAAAAAGTCCCAAATGAAGCCAAAACCCTCCTGGCCAGTCAGGGGGCAATGCTTCTAAATAACAATTAAATAGATTCAAGCTGGGATTAAATATAGACATTCTTTATTAACCCTATCCCCTTTGTCCCCTTCCCCTTAACAAGGGGAAGGGGACATTTTTGTATAAGAGAGGCTTCGCCTCTCTTTGACTCTCCCTTTAGCATTTACCTCCTTTTCAGGGTGTCTAAGAGGGGCGCTAGCCCCTCTTATTCTCGTCTCCCCCCCCTCTCCCTTGAGGGAGAGGGGGATAAAGGGGGTGCGGGTGCTAGGAAATTTACTGCCACTATCTATCCACCTCGGCTAGGCAAATATCAATGCTGCCAAAGATAATTATGGCATCAGCCACCTTCCAGCCAATCATCATGTCCCGCAGAGCAGTCAGGTTGATTAGGGTTGGCGCCCTGATGTGAAAGCGATAGGGAGCAATAGAATTATCTGACACCAGATAAAAGCCAAGCTCACCCTTGGGGGCTTCAATATGCCCATAGGCTTCACCAACAGGTGGGCGGATTAGATGGGGCACATCGCTTCTCACCTCACCCTGAGGCAACTGCTCCATAGCCTGTTTTAAGATGCGCACGCTCTGCCTCATCTCTTGAATTCTCACCCGGTAACGGTCATAGCAGTCACCAAAATTGCCAGTCGGTATATCAAACTCAAAGCGGTCATAGATAGAGTAGGGGTCTGCCTTACGAATATCCCATTTAACCCCGCTGGCACGGAGCACCGGACCACTGGCAGAGGTGTTTATCGCTAGCTCCCTAGGCAGAATGCCTACACCCTTGGCACGAGCCAGCAATATCTCATTCTCAGCCAGAAGCTGGTCATATTCATCAATGAAACCCGGCATCTGCAGGACAAACTTTTTGAGCGCCGGTAGAAACTCTTCAGGAACGTCTTGGCTAATGCCCCCCACCCGCATATAGTTGTAGGTTAGCCGCTGACCACAGACCATCTCAAACAGGTCTAGAATCTTTTCCCTCTCCCGGAACATATATAGGAAGGGAGTCATAAAAGCGCCACAATCATTCAAAAAAGCACCAACACCTACCAGGTGACTGGCAATGCGCTGTAACTCAGCCATAATAACCCGAAGGTATTCAGCCCGCTCAGGGACAGGAGTCCCAGCCAGCTTTTCCACTGCCAGAACATAAGCCAGGTTATTGCTCATTGATGCCAGATAATCCAACCTATCGGTAAAAGGGATATTCTGGGTGTAGGTTCGCCCCTCAGCCAGCTTCTCAATCCCCCGATGCAGATAGCCCAAAATAGGCTCCACATCTATAATGACTTCCCCATCAAGGGTCAACCTCATCCTGAACACCCCGTGGGTGCTGGGGTGCTGGGGACCTATATTGATAACAAAGGGTTCAGTTTTAATTGCCATTTTTTTAACCAGCGTTCATAAATGAAACTATTTATTAACCTCACCCCTTAGATATTTACTTAGCAACCCTCCCCCTTATATCCCCCTCCCTTACAAGGGAGGGGGAAGGAGTTTTTTGCAAGAGGGGCTTCGCCTCTCTTTAACTCTCCTTCAACCTTTCCTCCTCCAAAGGGGAGAGATTTTAGAGGGGGGCTTTGCCCCCCTTTTCTTTACCCCCCTTCCTTGGTAAGGGAAGGGGGCAGGGGGATGGGTTGCTAGAAAATCTCCTTATAAATAATCCTTACGCAATGGATGTCCCTTAAACCCCTCCCAGAGGAAGATGCGCTTCAGATTGGGGTGCCCCTCAAAACTAACCCCCATAAGGTCGTAAATCTCCCGCTCCTGAAAATCAGCCCCCTGCCACAAACCAACCACTGAGGGGAGGGTGGGATTGTCCCGACCGTAATATCGGGTCTTCACCACCAGGCTGTGATTATGCTGTAATGAGGTTAGCTGGTAAATCACCTCAAAGTAGTCATAGTAATCAACAGCGGTAATACTGGTGAGGTAATCAAAGTCAAGCCCGGGTGTGGTCTTCAAATAAGTGGCTGCCACTAATAGGAACTCCTTGTCCACCACCAGGCTTTGTTGGCTAGATTCTGCAATGCTCCCTGGAAAATGTTCCTCTATTTGGCTGGCTATTTCCTCACCAGAAAGGGCTACTGTCATCGCTATTTACCTTCTGTGGCGATACTCATTTTGGATATCTTGTGATGTAGCATCCTTATGCCGTAAAGCAGGGCTTCGGGGCGGGGGGGACAGCCGGGCACATAGACATCAACCGGGACAATGCGGTTAACCCCTGGCACCACTGAATAAGATTGAGCAAAGGTACCACCACTAATGGCACATGCCCCCATAGCCAGCACCCACTTCGGTTCAGGCATCTGGTCATAGATTCGCCTTAACTGCGGCGCCATCTTCCAGGTCAGCGTTCCAGCTACAATCATCAGGTCAGCCTGGCGTGGTGAGGCACGAAAGATTTCCATGCCGAAACGAGAGATATCAAAACGAGAGGCGGCAGTGGCAATCATCTCAAAAGCACAGCAAGCCAAGCCAAAATTTACTGGCCAAACTGAAGAGCGCCGTGACCAGTTGAGCATAGCATCTACTGAGGTTAGCAGGATATTGCGCTTGAGTTCCTCTTCCAACCACTCATCGGGGTCTAGAATAGGCTGCTGGCAGTGTGCCTTAAATAACTCTATTGCCTCACCCTCAGCCTCATCAAGCTGCCTACTAGAATAAACATCGCCTATTTCCATTCCAAAACCTTCTTCCTCCAGGCGTAGATATAGCCGACAACAATAATGAAGGTAAAAACAAGCATCCCGATAAAGCCGAAAAGCCCCAGTTTTCTTAGTTCAACCGCCCACGGGTATAGGAAAACAACTAGGACATCAAGGGCGATAAACATCAGGGCATAAAAATAATAGCGGAAATTAAACTGAACCCATGCCTTACCTATGGTCTCCATGCCACACTCATAGGTAGAGCTTTTAATAGGATTGGGCTTGTGGGGAACGATGTGGATAAATCTGAGAAAAAGGGGGAGAAGAAGAGTGGTAACGGCAAAGAAAATGGCAACTACAAGAAGTAAGCCGATGTAGCCATAGTTTGCCAGCAACTATCTTCCTCCCTACCTCATAATAACGGCTATTAGTATATCACATCTGACTTTCTGAGGGCAAAAGGCCTAGACATTAGATTGTCTATTAACCTCACCCCCTTTATCCCCCTCTCCTTGAAAGGAGAGGGGGAAGAGATTTAGAGAGGGGCAAAGCCCCTCTCTTACTTACACTCCCCCTTCCCTTACTAAGGGAAGGGGGCAGGGGGATAGGTTCCAAACAATCTCAAACATCTATATTATTGACCTTATCTAAATGACAAAGTATTATAATGGAAACACCATGGAAATTATCCCTCATGTCTATCAAATAGCCTTAAGAGGCGTCAATATAATACTGATTGCCGAGGAAGAGCTGACCCTCATTGACACCGGATTTCGCGGTAGCGCTCGCCATATAGTAAACTTCATTCGTCGCCTGGGGCGCTCACCCGAGGAAATAAGCCTCATTATCCTCACTCACAATCATCTTGACCACGCTGGTGGATTGGCTGAACTTAAAAGGTTTACCCCGGCAAAGGTTGTCCTTCACAAAGCTGATATAAGCGCTGATGAGAACCAGCTACCCTATCCCAAGGTGATAACAAAGCTACTGCACATCCCTCCCTTTTCCCTGTCTAGGCCATTGGTCTATGTCCAACCGAGCGAGGTTGATATCCAAGTGGAAGGTGGAGAGGTATTTAGCCCGCTAGGCGGTCTCCAGGTTATCCATACACCGGGACATACCCGGGGCAGCATCAGTCTCTTCTCCCCCAAAAAGAGGCTGCTTATGGTGGGTGATGCCCTGAATAAGCGCCACAAAGAGATGCGACTGCCACCAAAAATGGTTAGCACTGACTTATCACAAGCCGTAGATTCGGTAAGGCGGATTGCCCAGCTAGACTTTGACACTCTATGCTTCGGGCATGGTAGACCAATAACCAAAGACGCCTCAGCCAAGGTGCAAGAGTTGATAAGGAAAATGAGCTAGTTCAGATAGATTAGTGACACAGATTATCATTTCGTTTCTCTGTGGCATTGACCCCATCCTCCTGACCCCCTTCCCCTAGAGGGGAAGCCTCTCTTGTATAACCAATTTCCCACTCCCTTTGTAAGGGAGGGGGACAAAGGGAGTGGGTTGCTAAGTAAATGTCTAAGGGGGTGAGGTGCAGAAAGTTGAGGTGTCACTAATCATATGGACGAGTACGGAAGATTGACAATATAGGCTAGAACTAGCTATCATCCAGGAGCAAGGCGGTTTGAACTGATGCGAGTTATTGCTGGCAAGGCAAAGGGACACCGACTTAAAATGCCAAAGGGGACTCCTACTCGCCCAGCGACAGATTTAGTCAAGGGTGCTATCTTCTCCATCCTGGAAACTACTGCCAGTGACTGGGCACGGGTGCTTGATTTATTCTCTGGCAGCGGAGCCCTAGGTATTGAGGCTCTATCTCGCGGTGCCGATTGGGTTGACTTTGTTGAACAGGAGCCACGATGTTGTAGTATAATCAGGCAAAATCTGGAAAAGACAAGGCTTTCAGCCCAGGCTCACATTTATTGCTGTAGTGTGGCTAAAGCAATTTCCTTTCTTGAGGAGGAGTACAGCATTATACTGATGGACCCGCCTTATTCTGATTCATCTATAGGCAGCTTGGTGCGGCAACTGGCAACCTCTAAACTAGTCGGGGGAGAGTCAATCGTAGTGGTAACGCACTCCCCCCACCTCCCCCTAAATTCAACCTATGCCACCTTGCACGCCCTAAAAGAGCGCCGTCATGGTGATAGTTGCATTATAGTATACCAAAAGGAGGGCAAGCCTTGAGCATTGCTATCTATCCGGGGAGCTTCGACCCAATAACCAACGGGCATCTTGATATCGCCACCAGGGCAGCTAAGATTTTTGAAAAGCTAATCATCGGTGTCTATGAGACCCCCAATAAGCCCCTGCTATTCACTGCTGAAGAGAGGGTGGAATTGATAAAGCAAGCGATAGCCGACCTGCCCAACGTTGAGGTGGAATCCTTTAACGGGCTGACCGTTGATTTTGCCAACAGGGTAAAGGCACAGGCTATGGTGCGAGGGCTGAGAATGACTACCGACTTTGAGAGGGAATTTGATATGGCAATGATGAACAAAAAGCTGTCCCCTGAGCTAGAGCTGGTTTGTCTAATGCCAAGGGTGGAATACCAGTTTCTCAGCTCCAGTTTGCTTAAGGAGGTAGCTAGTCTGGGAGGTAATGTTGATGACCTTGTCCCCAAACATGTGGCTTCAGCCCTGAGAAAGAAGTTTCAAGGTAAAGCATAACCCATCACTGAAAGAAAGAGCGTACTGCGTCAAACTCACCGGGAAGCAGCGCCAGCACCATAGGGAAGCGGTCTAATAATATAGGAGCCAGAGTTGATTCAGCGATGGCTCCGTCTATGCCGACAAACTTGACCCACATGGCTAAAAGGGCGCTACAGAATATCGCCCCCAGCATTAAACCAAAGACAGCGCCACCGAGGCGATTGACCCAGCCCAACATCATCACCGAGGCTGCCCATTTCAACAACACAGCAAGCACAGCAGCAATTATCATCACTCCAATTAGTATAACGGCAAAGGCAACAACCTTGGCTATACTAGCCTGGGGAATAAAGGATAGCTGCTGGGAAAGGGGAAGGTAATAACGCCCAGCCAGGATTACGCCAACTATTATCCCAGCCAGGGTCAATGCAGCTTTAATAATCCCAATCCTCATTCCGAGGAAGGTGGCAATAGCTATAGCCACCAGAATAACTATGTCAAGCCAATTCATAAATCTCCGTCACCCGTAGTGCAAGGCGTCAATAGGATTTAGTCTGGCTGCCCTCATTGCCGGGTATATGCCAGAGGCAAGACCAATGAAGACTGAGACTAAGACCGCCACAGTTACAATAAGTGGTGAGACCACGGCGTTGATTGTGAATCCACCAAGGTCGATTTGAGAGATTCCCCATGCCGCCACCCAGGCAATGGACAGTCCAATGGCACCTCCAACCAAGCTCAACATGGCGGCTTCCAATAGAAATTGCATTAGGATATCCCGCCGCTTGGCGCCTATTGCCTTGCGCAGGCCTATCTCGCGGGTGCGCTCGGTTACCGAAACCAGCATAATGTTCATGATACCAATACTGCCCACCAGCAGGGAGATGCCACCAATCAATCCCAGGAATACGGTTAGCGCCAGGGTTATGGTCTCAAATATGCCGAGCATCTGCTCCAGGCTCATAACAGCGAAATCGTTATCCTCATCGGCAGCGACGCGGTGACGCTTCCTTAGGAGGGTTTCAATATCTTCTACTACCTCGTCCATCACCTCAGCGCTGGCTACCTGTACGACAATTGACTGCACAGCGTCTTCCCCGCTGGGTGTCGTCTGGGAGAACAGCCGGGCCTGAAAGGTGGTTATCGGTGTTATCACCATCTCATCCCAACTAAACCCGAAAGATGACATACCCCTGGACTCCATGACACCGATGACGGTAAACCGTTTGTCCCTCATTTTGACCTGCTGACCGACAGGGTCATCGCTGCCAAACAGGTCTTCAGCGGTTTTGCTCCCCAACACCACCACCATATCCCTCTTGGCTATATCTACCTCAGAAATATACCGCCCCGAC
>JAUWIX010000038.1 GCA_030608005.1 Dehalococcoidia bacterium | reverse complement strand
CTATTCTCTGGGGTGTTTAAGAGGGGCGCTAGCCCCTCTTAACAAAATCTTCCCCCTTCCCCTTTAGGGGAAGGGGGTCAGGGGGATGGGGTCAATGCCTGCAGAGAAACGAAACATAATAATCTGCGCCACTAATCTATCTGAACTAGAGCAGGTAAGGTTGCCAATTATAGGGGAGATATGATAATATAAGTTAGATTAAAAACCAAATATTCTCTCCGAGCCTGTTCTCCTGAAGATAAACTATGGAGGCTGGCCGATAGGGTATCGCTGGAAACGGCGGTGCCTCCCGTGCTTGGAAAGGAGAGTTCGCAGTGAGCAGCTGTAGATTCATTTTGAAAGCACCTCCTTCCGAGGTGCTTATTTTTATTCCCAACCAAGTAAGCAGCCTGAGAAGGGGGTGACTTATTGATTAAGAAATTGTCCGCCACCAATAACATGACGATTACCTTTATTCTACTGGGGTCAGTTATCTTTTTGTTTATCATCGTGCCTCTGCTCAACATGATAGTTGCCTCTGACCCCAAGCTCCTGCTGGAGACAGCCCTTGACAGTGAGGTTATAAGCTCTATCTGGCTCAGCCTATACGCCGCTTTGATAGCCACAGTTATTGGCTTTTTGCTGGGGGTGCCCCTAGCCTATCTGCTGGCTAGATTTGATTTTCCAGGTAAGAACCTGGTGGAGGGGCTTATAGACGTGCCTATTGTGGTGCCCCATATTGCCGCTGGTATTGCCCTCCTCTTCGTCTTCGGTCGCAGCTCTCTGGCTGGTAAGGCGTTTCATCTTATCGGCATTGATTTCTTTGATTCCATTGCCGGCATTGTTGTTGCCATGCTCTTCGTCAGCGTCCCCTTTCTGATTGATTCAGCTAAAGAAGGCTTCAAGAAAGTGGATGTCAGACTGGAGAAGGTATCTCGCACCCTTGGTGCCTCACCGTGGCAAGCCTTCTTCAAAATCTCCCTCCCCTTAGCCTGGCGCAGCATTGCCGCCGGCGGTGTGATGATGTGGGCTAGGGGAATAAGCGAGTTTGCTGCTGTGATTATACTGTCCTATCATCCCATGGTAGCCTCCACCCTTATCTATGAGCGATTTGAGACCTATGGATTAGACTACGCCCGACCGGCGGCAGTGCTACTAATCCTGGTATGTCTCATCTCCTTTATAGTTCTCAGGTTACTGTTATATCGGGGGCAGAAGACATGATACGGGTGAAGAACCTTTGTGTTGACCTGGGTGATTTCCAGCTTCAGGATATCAACCTGACGGTTGACGAGGGCGAGTATTTCATAGTCCTGGGTCCTACCGGGGCTGGCAAGACAGTGCTCCTGGAATCCATTGCCGGTCTGTATCCGGTTAAAAGCGGGCAGATATGGCTGAGGGGTAAGGAGGTGACCTCGCTTGAGCCGGAAAAGAGGAATATAAGTATTGTCTATCAAGACCATGCCCTATTTCCTCACCTATCGGCAGCGGAGAACATCCTTTTTGGTTTGAAGATTCACCGGCGACCCAAGCAAGAGTTGGGCAAGGTGCTTGACTGGCTTTCCCATTTGCTAGGCATAGCCCACCTCCTGGATAGGAGCCCTAATACCCTTAGTGGCGGCGAGCGGCAGAAGGTAGCTCTAGCCAGGGCACTTAGCACCAAACCAGAGGTGCTACTTCTCGATGAGCCACTCAGTGCCCTTGACCCGGAGAGCCGAGAAGGGGTGCAAAAGGAACTCCGCCAGCTCCACAACCAGCTTAGAGTAACTACCATCCATGTAACCCACGATTTTGAGGAGGCAATAGCTTTAGGCGACCATATTGCCGTTTTAGGTGAAGGGGGTATAAAGCAGGTGGGAACCCCAGAGCAGATATTTCACCAGCCCAACTCCGAGTTTGTCGCCCGCTTCGCCATGGTGAGAAATATCTTCACTGGAGAGGTTGTGGAGAGAGACGATGGAAGTATCGTCTTTGGCACCGAGGACACTGAGCTAGTGGTGGTTACCGACCTTCGGGGTAAATCGCATGCCTCGGTTCGACCTGAGGATATTCTCATTTCCCCTGAGCCACTTCGCTCCAGCGCACGCAATTCATTTTGTGGCACTATCACCCATATCGCTGATAGGGGCTCAACCCTCTATCTCACGATAAATCTGCCGCCAGACTTCATCTGTCTGGTTACCCGCCGCTCTTTCCAGGAGATGGGGCTGGCTGAAGGTCAGAAGGTTTATATTACCTTTAAGGCTTCAGCGGTGCATATCTTTTAGCGGCAGAATATAGCACAAAAAAATTAAATAATAAAGGAGGTTTGAATGAAACGCTTAGCCATGAGTTTGTTGCTAGTTTTAGCTCTGACCTTGAGCTTGACGGCAGGTTGCGCCAGCAAATCCACACTCCCTATATTCCACGCCGGGAGTCTGACCATACCCTTGGCTCAAATCAGCGAGGAGTTCAATAAGCTCTATCCCGATGTAGAGATATTGTCGGAGGGAGCGGGTAGCCAGACCACCATCCGCAAACATACCGAGCTGGGCAGGGAATGCGGAATAATCGCTTCTGCTGACTATACCATTATTCCTCAGCTAATGTTCCCTGAGTATGCTGACTGGTACATAACCTTTGCCTGCAACCGCATGGTTATTGCCTATACCGATAGCTCTCAATTTGCTGATGAGGTCGATAAGGACAACTGGTATGAAATCCTACAACGTGAAGGGGTTAAATATGGTCGTAGTGACCCCAACCAGGACCCCTGTGGCTACCGAACCCTGATGGTATGGCAGTTAGCCGAAGACTTCTATAATGCCCCCGGGCTATATGGCAAGCTCTATGGGGTTGAGAATAAAGATATAATGAGACCGAAATCGGTTGACCTTATTGCCCTGCTGGAGTCGGGCGACCTGGACTACGCCTTTGAGTATTCCTCGGTGGCAGCACAACACAAGCTTAACTTTGTTGACTTGCCTCCGCAGATTGACCTCTCCGGCGAGGAGTTCAAAGACTACTATGCTAGGGCAGAGGTAAAGGTTAAGGGTAAAAAGCCGGGGGAATTCCTGACCATAAAAGGCAAACCCATAGTTTATGGGGTAACTATCCCCAAGAATTTCCCCCGCCAGGAGATAGCCATTGCCTGGATTGACTTTCTGTTAAGTCCTGAAGGTAGGGCTATTATGGAGGCTAACGGTCAACCCCCCATAACTCCAGTCACCAATGATAAGAGCAAGCTACCGGACAGGTTAAAGAAGTACGTTGAGTGAGATAACTGGCTCCCGAAACCGAGAGGAAAATGAGCTAGTTCAGATAGATAGGTGACACAGATTATTATGTTTCGTTTCTCTGTAGCATTGACCCTATCCCCCTGACCCCCTTGCCGAAGAGATAATCGCCTCTCTTCTAATGTGGTCAGTGCCGCGAGGGACGTCCATCACTTCGGTAGGGATGAAGCCCCTTATCTCAACCCGATCATGGAATACGTACACCCTGATGCCAAACCACTGGAAAATACCCCGGATATTCTGCCACACCGTCTCCCTGGGGACTTCCAGGTTGGAGGATACCTCGGGGCCGTCAACCATCCTCATTAAAGGTCCCATATCGCCGATCCGAAAGAAATCGAAGCCCTCTAACGCGCCGGGCTCGTCCCAGGCACTCACAGACGGTAGCAAGAAATGACGAATTACTCAAACTAGCAGCCGCTAGTGGCTGTATGGACTTGTTCATTGGTTTTGAGACGCTATCCCCAGCCAATCTGGCTGCGGTAGGCAAGAAGGTCAATATAGTCGATGAATACGAAACGGTGATTAAGAAAATCCATTCCCACGGCATTGCCATCCACGGCTTCTTTATCTTGGGTTTGGATGAAGACGATGAAGAGGTTTTTGAGCGCACCCTACACTTTGCCCAAAAAATGCGTTTAGAGAGCGCTCAATTTGCCTGGCCTGTACCGTATCCGGGTACCGCCCTCTACGAATCCTTAGACAACACTGGTCGAATAGTCACCAAGGACTGGTCACAGTACGAGTCTAATGTGGTGTTTGAACCAAAGTTAATGTCACGAGAGATGCTGCAACAGGGGCGTGACCGGGTTTGGCGCGAGTTTTATAGCCTACCCTCGATCTGGAGGAGAGTCGGAATGGTACGCTGGAATTTGAGGGACCTTTGGGCAGTGAATCTTTATTATCGAAATTTCTGGCGGAGAAAACACAAAGCTGATAGATAGCACTTGTTCAAATCCCCTTCGTTTCTTAGTTAGATTGGAACTCGTTTCCGATTGAACAATAAGCCAAATTGTCGAACCAATGGTTATCTTTACTCTTCAGCAGCGAGTTCTGCCAGCCGGTCCAACACTGCCTTCAGAGCATCCATCTCACTTCCATATCCAGCCCAATCACCTTCCTTAAGGTACTGCTGAGCCTGGTCATAGTGCCGCTGAGCCTCTTTAATCAGGTTGGCTATCTCAGCGGTTACCGGCGCTCCTGGTTCTGTAGGCGGTGGCGGTTCAACCACGGTTACAGTCGGTGGTGCCTCAGCACCAAAGATAGCCGCGATGCTTGCCTGGAGTGTGGGCTCCATAGCTATCTGCTCACCGGCAACCACAATAACCCGCTTGAGCTGTGGAAGCCCACCAGTCTCTGCCTGGAGGAAGACCGGCTCCACATATAGCAAGGATTCGCCTAAAGGAATCAGCAGCAGGTTGCCGCGGATAACTCGAGAACCGCCACGACCCCACAGGGCAAGCTGTTCAGTGATGATGGTATCCTGCTGGATTCGGTTCTCAATCTGGCTGGGACCATACACCAGCCGCTCCTTGGGGAAAAGGTAGGCAAGCAGCTTCCCGTAGTTTTCTCCATCAGAGCGG
>JAUWIX010000015.1 GCA_030608005.1 Dehalococcoidia bacterium | reverse complement strand
CTGGAAATTTCCCCGATTAACTCTGGCCACACAGGAGTTCTCCAGTCTGAAGGGTGATAGAATGGTTATGTTACTCGGCGGGATCTTTTGTCGGCGCAGCTTCAACAACATGCTTTCCAGTTTCTGAACTTCTTGCTCGGCGTCTGTGTAAAAGTAGTATTCAACAGGAATACCAGTGATTTTCCCAGGCAAAAATGCCGGTGACTCGAATCCTGAGATCAGATGTATTTCTTCACCAATGGGCTTGGTATTGCGGCAGTTGATAGTCGACCTGAACCTCGCAAAGGTGGCGCGAGATTCGAGTATTTGGAGCATCTCATGGGCTGAAAACTCAGAGTATATAGCCTGCCGTTCAAAATCGCAATATATTTCCCAGCTTCCGCCTGCTAAACCACCCTTAAGCAAAGCATCAAATACATCCAGATATTCAGCTCGTATCAGATCCTGTCCCTCATCAACAACTATCTTGTCGAAAGGCGCTATGCCGCCACGGTCAATGGCCTCAAGGGCCAAGATTGGCAACTCACATTTGAAAAATTCATCTCTGTTGCTAACTGACTTGAGAGTGTCATCTGAAATCGGACTGATGCTGGTTAGAAGATGATGAAAACTTCCTACAGTCAGTCTGGTTTCCAGTTCACCCGGTGGAAACTGAGACACCAGCCAGTTCCCGAGCAGCGAATTAAAACAGGCCATCAAAATACGCTGGTTTTTGAACAAACCACGGTGAACTGATTCCAGCGCTATCATCGTCTTGCCGGTTCCAGCGGCTCCCTGAAAAAGAGACCTTGGATTATCCTGTAATTCGTCAAGACACCTGTATTGTTCTGCTGTGTATTCATTCAACTGTTCTTCCACATCACTCAGCATCTGTTTCGGGGTGATAAGTCGCTCAAAGTCACCGCGAAGGTAGGAGACCAGCTGGTCTATATCTGATTTCTTGGGTATTGATTGTGCTTGGTTAAACCATTTGGAATGTTCCACCTTCTCTCGGGTATATTTGGACAGTTGCTCAATATACTTCTTAATCGGTACTCGTCGTGAGTCGCGGTCGTAGATTTGCCACCACTCTGTTTCCGTTTCTTCAAGCCGAAACAGTACGTGTGGAAACATTACACCGAAGCCGTACAGAAGTCGGCTTAGACGGTTGCCTTCTCCAAATTTCTTTTTGATCGCATTAATGAGGCTGAACATTCCTTCCTCAGCTTGCTGAAACGGACTGCGGTTGCTGGTGGTCACCTCTCCAAATCGGTTTGTGAATTTCCAGAGTCCCTCTTCTCTCCTGATGTCACCCGACTTGATTTCCAAGCAAAAAATACCCAAGTCGGGAGCAAGAACAAGAAAATCTATTTCGCCATACAATCGTTTTGTATGTTGTGCCAGCCCAAGGGAATGGAGGACAACCCAGTTTTCCGTATTGGGATCATTCTTGAAAAGATCAAAAATCTGCCGTTCGCCGGTACTTTTTACCTCATCAGAAACGTATGGAGGAAGCATTCTTGCCATTAATACTCCTCCGAAAGCAAGCAGTTTACAGAACTTATTGGAATTTCTTCCCAATCGTCACTGATCTCTTCAATTCGCAGTATCGCTACCTGACCGTACTCATCCAAATTCAATAGCATCGACCCACTGCCATAATCGGGTAAGCCCTTTTCACTTTCAACAATCTCAGGTAAACTGGTCAGTAATTTATTCCTTATATATGTTGATGCCTGAAGATGAGCACCTCGAACTCTTGAGATGGCTTCTTTTACCTTATCCAGTCTTTCAAGCAATGACTTATTACCTGTTGCTCTGGCAATGAGCTGCAGATCCGTACTGATTCCCGGGCCAATCTGGTCTTCATCGACCAGCCAGTTTTTGATGGTTGCTGGGTGCCTTCTGCATCCTGACTTTCGTAATAGTTCAACAAGCCCATCAGAACCTCCCGGTATTTTCCTGTACGCTTCACGCAGGGCTTCTTTCCAGAGTCCAGCGACCTTTCTCAAATGGGGCTGCCCATCCTTAGCCAGACCCCTATCTGCGATCTCACGTATAATATCCCTGTTCGATTCCTGAAATAGAACGTAATCGCTGGGGCGTAGTTCACCTATATACCTGCGAGGGATTTCCCGCTCGGAAATTTCTCCTTTCATCAAATCCGTCACAACCGGTAAGCGGTGGGATTCGGTGATAAACGCAAACCTGCCTTGGGTGAAAATCACGAGTTTGGCTCTGGAAACCTCATCCTGAGTACCCACCGAAGAGGCATAAGCCTGATACCGATATGTTCTCAATTTCAACTCAAATTCAATAATGTCGAACTCATCTTTCCTCACGGGTTCAATGTGTTCCTCTGCTTTGTACTCGATTGATTCAAGCTCTTTTTCTGTCAGTCCAAGCATCTCAAAGAAATCCTTGGCACGAATGTTAATGCTATTCTGCTGGGTCCACCTACGCTGAGCAGATGCAAACCATTTCTGTTCAAAGGGATACGCAAGTATGGTGATTTCAGAGGTGATGTGTGAATGTAGAAGGGGATACATTTTATCCTCGCCAAGCCAGCCACAAATAACGATCTGAGTGGGAACGAATGACCTGTCTGGATCAAGCAGGTTGTGTATGGTTGCAAAGTGAATACTGCTCAGCTTCTCCTCCGGAAGGTAAGCTGTCCAGTAGGATAGAGACTCTTCTATCTCTTCTGTTTTTGCAACGACTATACCTAGCGCTTCAGATTCTGGGATCTTGCTGATAAAATCGAATAGCCTGTTCGCCTTGTGGTTTTCCCCAGCGAATGGTTTCTCTCCTAAGCCTGAGAGCATGCTAAAGATGGTGTTCATGCACTGAAGGGCTTTGTCTGAAAGCCACAGCTGCTGGGATTGAAATTGTTGCCGTAACAACTGGAGTTTCTGAAGGAAAGTCTCTGACCATGTTTGCTGAGGAATCCGTATGAGCCGCGAGAAATCATTGATCAGTTGAATCAATTTGCCATATGAAACGTTAAGCTGCTGCTGGTCACGCGAAATCAGTCTGCCAAGGTTCATCGCTTCTTCGATCACGCTATTCAGGTCCGGGTATTCACACAGTAACGTGTCTATTTTCTGGTAGCAGAAACTGGATATTGAATCATTAATGGAAGAAAACGGCGAGGACTTTCGCGTCTCAACTATTGTCCCGCTCTGTATAATATTCTCTCTATTCCACTGCCAGATTTTGAACTTCCGGTCTAACAGAAGTTGAAGATATTCAGTCTCCAGCAGGTCACATATAACGACGACTGGAATTTTTTTGTCCAAAATGTCATCGAGAACCTGAACATTATTGATATAGTTCGACGACCCATCAATGATTACGCCTTTATTTCTCTGAGGATTATCACTTACGTAATTCCAAACACCAAAAAGGTCCGTGGAAACCAGACAGCAGGGATTCGCCTGTATTTGCTGGGGTCCGATAATTGAGACATCTCCTTCAACATTTAGCTTACCCCATAGAAACAGATCAATGATGCTGGTTCCATTTATGTAGTTAACCTTGGCGAAATGCTCGGTTTCCCCAATTCTGGAAACCAAGAGAACGTTTGTTTTAAACAGAGCTTTGTTGCCCATGGTTTTAATTCCGAGGATGTAGTCTATTTGATTATCTACGACTTGGGCAGAATGACAGGCCTGACTGACTTTCTGCAGAGAAGAGAGTGGTCTATTCGTGTTAGCAGGCTGGAATACTAGTTTTCTGTCCAAGGGAATTCCATATCTATCTCCATTGCTGCATACCACCCACATATAGCGTCGATTAAGGCTAGGAATAAACTCTTCCCCAGAGTATTCCACGACACATCTGTTTACCATTAGTTTCTGGCCTTTAGAAAATTTTGCACCGTCAGGACTCTTTCCGTAGTCCCTTTTCACGATCTCAAGAGCACACAGAGTAGCAATCCACTGTGCGCACTGCAGGCGATTTGGGAGAAGGATAACTAGTCTGTTGTGGCTAGCGTCCGATAGCGCTTTCAGTGCCAGACTGGTACTTAGTTTCAAAACTGGATGAATTGCCTCACTCTGCTGGTTCGAAGGCCCCCCCACACCTATCCGGTCAAAGAAATCGTAGCTCCGGTCGAGGTACTCCTTCAGTTGCTGCCAGTTCATATCTCACCACTCCCGCTCTTTTCGCTGGTATGTTCGTTGGCACTATTCATACTAATGGTCGCCTTGTAAAAACAGCAATAACCTTGAAGAGGACATTTGTAATGTAGAGGGGATTTTACCTTGCAAATTGTTGCTGCGAAATCTATCAGCGCAAAATTGAACTCACGCGCATGTTCAGGGTCTATGAGAGATTGGAGAACAGCTCTGAACAACCTGCTCCTTCGAGACGAATCAGTGATCGGCAACCCGAGAAGGCGGCCGGTCACTCTGACCGTGTTAGTATCCAGTATGGCCTCCGGATAGGCGAAGGCGAAGCATCGTAAGGCGGAAGCTATGTAGTGACTTACTCCGGGAAGTGAACTGAGGGCTTCAAAGCTGTCAGGTATTTGTCCGCAAAATCTTCTTTCGAGGTCAACTGCCATCGCATGCAGCAGTTTCCATCTCCATTGGAGCCCCGCAGAATGAAACAATTCTAGCAGCTCATCTGGCGTACTGTTTGCCAAGGCTGGGACATCTGGAAAGCGTTCCAAGAATAGCTCATAGAGCGGGACTACTTGGTCAGCCCTAGTTCTGTGGAGCAATATTTCTGCAATAAGCACCCTGTAGGGGTCACGCGTTTCCCTCCATGGAAAGGGCCGCCTTGAATAAGACCACCATTGCAAAAGGTCACTTCTTAGGTCCTCGATGGGGAAAGCTTCCAAGATATGCTTTGCATCGTGAGCTCTACTCATACGAATCATATTATAGCATGGTAACTCAAGGTGCTGTTAGTCGCAGTGGTAACATTCCGTCATAATGTGTGATATTTTTCTTAACCGTAATCACTGGTTACTAAAATGGTGGGTAGTGTATCATTTTAAAGTGAGGAATGATACAATATAAGAGATAATAACTAATGGGCTTGCCCGTGCGTGGATTGAGAAAATATAGGGCTGATGAAATTAGGCACGGATTGAGGCTAAAATAGGGGTTGACAAACATCAGTATATGTAATATAGATAATGTTGCATTATGGTCCTTGACGTCCTTCCTTTCGGGGGAGCATGTCAAGAAATGATTGAAGGAAGAAGAGTCAAAGGGCATTTCCCTTTGACTCTTCTATGTTAAGGCATATGTCACGTCTGGCAATTTTTATTGATGGTCACTATCTTGAGTCTCTATCTAGAGACGAATATGGTATTTCTCTTGACCTTTCCTTGATTAGTGAAGATATTAGATTGATTGTAAATAGTAAGACACCGGACAGCATTGACTTACTACGCACATTTTATTATGATTGTCTTCCGTATCAAAGCAGCCCTCCAACCGAAGATGAAAAAAACAGATTCGGGAAGAAGCGAGGATTTTTTAGTTTCTTAAATCGACTGCCACGCTTTGTTGTGAGAGAGGGACGCTTGGCTTTCAAGGGACTAGATATCGATAAGAATCCAATCTTTCAGCAAAAAAGAGTCGATTTGCTATTGGGATTAGATTTCGCACTGTTAAGTGGGAAGCGACAGATTACTCACGCAGCTGTTATTGCTGGGGATAGCGATTTATTACCCGCATTCAAGGTTGCCAAAGAAGAAGGTATATTAGTCTGGCTCTTTCACGGGCCTCAAGTATCCAAAAAAGATGGTTATTCCACTTACGCTAGTGAATTATGGCAGGAAGCTGACGAAAGATACGAAATAGATTCAGCTTTCATGAAAAGAAATCAGCGTTCTTAAGATTTGACACCTATCAGTTAGCCTCACAATTTCCTCTATTGTCCAAATATGGTCACTTACCCCTGCTGCCATTGTTAGAGTTCAACAATATCAGGATAACAATAAGCCAAATTGTTCAGGCCGAGTTTCCATTGTAAGCTTTAGCCAAATTCCGGGTGTGCTGCCCTAACCGGGTCTTGCCAGGCTTCCACTTCAGCTTTACCCTTGTCAGTCAATCTGTAAAATACGCGCTTCTCCAAGAAATCGTAGATGGCAGGTTCTCGTCTGTCAGTGCGCTCTATGAGCCCTAGTATCAGAAACCAGTGGAAGTAGCGGCTAAAGCTGGAGTAATTTGGCCTCCTAAATGGTGGCTCGCCTATCTCAATCCTTTCCTTATTGAGATGCTCTATCTCCTGGCTTAGAGCATAGTAGATATCAGCAGCGCATGCCTCATCATGCTTTTCAAAATACTTTTTTGTAAAGAGCCCAGGGCGATAATCACTGGCGCCTCGTCCCCAGGGGATGGTTATTTGCGGAGGATTCCTGGGCTTCCTCTCCCTGGTTGGCTCTTTCCTAGATTTTCTAATCCTTGGTCTCTTTGGTCTCTCTTGTTTCATCTTCTTCCCATACCCTGTCATAATCCTCGTGCAAGTCAGCCACCGAAAACTGGAGATAGACCGAAGTGGTCGTGGGGCTTGAGTGCCCCAAGATTTTCTGTAATCGCTCTATTGACATACCATGTTTCACACAGTGGATCGCGAAGCTGTGCCTTAGCACATGTGGGTGTAATTTCCTATGCTTGGAGATAGCCGGGTCACCTATCTCCTTTATCCCGGCTCTCCTTCCCAATTTCCAATAAATCTGGTCAACTCTCTGCCTGGTTATGGGGAAGAGTAAATCCCCTTTATACGGGAAAACTGCTCGCCACTCCAGATACTGCCTCACCATATCCAGAGTACCTTGGTCAATAGGGACGAGCCTTCTCCTTTCGACCGTTTTGCCATCCCGCTTCCGCATCTTCTGCACCTTGATGATGACACCCCTGCGCTCGTAGTCTATGTCAGACACATTTATGCCAATGAGCTCTGACACCCTGATGCCGGTCCGCCACGGGATGCGGACAAGCAGGGCATCCCTGGGATTGGCGGCAGCGGCAATGACCTTCTCCACCTCCTCAGGCGAAAGGTATCCTTTTAGGTCGCGTATCGGGGTAACCTGTGTCATCTTACCTTTTCTTTCTTTTGACGCTTATTTTTAGCTGATAACAGCGATGACCACAATTCAGGCATACTGCCTCATTCATCTGGCCATCCCACAGTAAAAACCCCCTTATGCACCGCGGACAACTTCTGCTGAAGGGACCAAACAGCAGCCAGGATTTAGGCATTACGGTTGTTATCATCGTTTTTCGTTATCCTCTTTGCTCACTTCTTTTAATTACTTTGTTATAGGTCTAGCTCCGATAAAAAGGTCCCTTTTTTTACCCTGTTTTGTTTGGGTCGGGATGGCACTTTTGACATACCCACTCCCCGGTTACCCTCTGCCACCAGTCAATGCCACCACAGGTAGGACAAGGCGTGGTGGGCCGATTGCCTTTTGCTAACTCCCCTTTTTTCGTATCTAAAGGGGAGTCTGGGGAGTTACGGTATACCCATTCCTTATCAATATATTTATCCTTATCATTTTCTTTTTCATCCTCGCACTCGCGTGGGGTATGACCCAATTCCCCTAACTCCCCGCCGAAGCTAAAAAAGGGGAGTTCGCTTTTTGCCTTCACAATTTTCCATGCGGTTGCGTGGTGTTTGATTTCGCCCGCCTGAATCATCAACCCGTTGGGGAAGCGAACATCCTTGCGCCTAGCCAAGGCGCCGCCCAATTTTCGATTGTAGCCTTTCTCGTCTTTGTCAGCTAAGCTACCGGGCAACGCGGCAGCAAAACCCTCATTCTCATTAAGCTTTTTGGTTACTTCTGCCACGGTGACCCCTGAATCGCCGAAGACCTCCTGCCACGCTTCTAGGAAACCCCCCCACTGTGGCGTTTCCACATCCATCTCAGAGTACATTTGCTGAAGGTTTCCGAGGAAACCCTTCACTTCCATGAAGCTCAGGATACCCCCGAGAACCTCGCAGAAACTCTCGTAACTCCCTATTGTAACTAAAGCCTGCGGCGCAGGCTTGCCTGCTACTACCCAAGACCGCGCCACAGTCAACATAGCGGCTATGATCTCGCCCCTCTTTTGCCTCACCCACTTAATAAGGTCAGGGTGTGCGAACTCACTAGGCCGGCGTAGCCACGGTTGTGCCAGTTGTGCATCGAGCCTAGCCCGGTAAGCCCGCCTGGGTAGGTCGCCTGCTAGACGAATATTATTGCCATTCGCAATCCAGGTGCTCATGTTTGGCAGAAGTACTTCCTCATTCCGGCCAAGTATCCTGTCCCGCCAGACTCTCGCTGTGAGCACCGTTGATAGGCTTGTGGAGTCTAGATCGCCATCAATATTATCAATGCAGATGACAGAACGGCCGTAGAGTAGGATTGTAGTAATGGCTTTCCGCCACTCCTCCTCTTTCCTCTGGCCGCCGAGCATGCCCGCCGTTTGCCCCGTAGCAATAAATGCTATCACGTCCGCTAGGAGACTAGCACCAGTACCCGGCTGTGGCTTATCAAAAACAGCCAGTGGCACTAGACCGTCTATCACGGGCCGGACAATGGGTGTGAGCATAGCGGCAACTGCATTAGCACCACTGGCCTCGCTATCGAATGGGAAGTTACAAATGACCTCTAGGAGTAAGGCTTTGGCTGCCTTAACATCGCTTTCTGTCGGAGTATCAGGCACCGGGGGGACTCTGAGTTCTGGTGACGGGTGGTAATATAAGCAGGTTTTCGCATCATAGCCTATTTTATCGATTATAGTACCATCAGAGCATATCACCGGTACCTCTATTATGCTCAACAGTGGGGGGAGCTGCCACCCCCTAAGAGACAAGGTATCACGCACCACATCCAATGGTGGCGATACCTTGGTTTCCACTACCTCGCCTTTTGCGTTTGTGTTGACCTTAATAAAATCGGCAGCACGAGTTAGTAGCCCTCGTAACGAAGACTCGGTCAGTGGGTCAATGTAGGGGTTCTGCTTTTCATCGATGCTTACTCGGACTAGGTTACCCCCACGCGTGAAGATTTTCGGGTTTAAAACATTAGCTTCGTACAAAGCAGTCAGCACGTCTTTGGTTATATCTCTTAATTGGCGGTTGTTAACTACTATTACAGGCAAGCCGTTGTTCCTGAAGCCAGCATGAGTTGCCACCTTGGATGCCAAGCCAGCCGGGGACTTAGTGCCTAGCTTCTTGGCCAAGCAATTCTCGGGGCAATCAAACCCGAGGTCCTGCTCAATAAATAGGCAGGTATGAGGGCCAACATCTTTATCGGCTGCTTTTCGAGCTTCCTCTATTTTCTGCTCGGTCTCTTTTTCAGTATACCTGGGGTACGGTTGTGATAACTCGTGTATTTTCTTTCTTCCCGGCTCGCCAAAAACAGCTAGAACATGAACCATAGGCCACCAGTGTGGCTCAGAGAGAGTCGCAGCGTTATCCCGGCAATGCTGGATAAAAGCGCAGCACTCCAGCAGCTTTTCGATGGCTAGCGCATTAAATTCATCCGACCGCTCGGGCCTCTTCCTGTCAGATGGTTTAGCTTTCTCCCTAGGAGCTTCCTCGCTTCCCCGTGCCTTTAAGCCCAGCTCGGATAGGCGCTTGGCTATAAAGCCAGCCAGGTCGTCGGGTTTGTAGATATGGTCAACACCCACCGTTTGGTAGAGGACACCGGAGGGGTGCAGGGAAGGCGGTGCCACGGTAAAATTGCCGTCGGAGCGGATCTCAAGCCAGGATTCGTTCTTGCCCTTGCCGACCTTTTGGCTTTTAATCGGGGTATCTGACCGCAGCCAAACATGATGGCCCCGGACACTCTTGGTGATAAAAGTTGCCTGAGGTAACTTTTGCCACCGCTCTTCACCAAAAAATTCACGGGCACCGTTTTGGTCGTTGAAAGCTAGTATTACTAGCCCACCACTGACACCACCACAGAGCACGCCAACACTGCTGGCTCTGCCCTCATGGAACCACTCAGCCTTCTCTGCCATGGTGGGGAGACGGGTTTGGTATTCTTCCCAGTTTACGCTGGGCTTTTTGTGCCCCCAGCCGGCTGGCAGGTAGCACAGATGTTCTTTCTCGTAGAACTCGATGGCCTGACGCAGCGTCGACCAATCAAATCGGGGTCGGGCTTGACCTTTGCCTTCCAGTTTTGTAGTATTAGTTTGCCTAATGGACATGGCTCAGCTCCTGCGCTACCAGAGACTCGGACTCACCGCCGAGTCTCTGGCATTTTCACACCTCAGTTGAATAGAGGAACCGTTTTACCCTCCTGAGATTAAAAACAAAATCGGCGAGATTGCCTACAGCCCGTCCACATAGGAATTGGTGAACAAGCTCCGGCCTATCTTGCCGATCTGCGAAGACAAAATCACACCGCCGGCTATTACTGCGGTCAATGTCTTGAAGCTCCAATCCCTTCGTTAACAGCCAGGCGGTGACGTATAAATCAGAAGTCCGGTAAAGTCCGTTCCGTTTCATTTGCATTCTGCATTTCCCTACCTAGAATAGCCTAGCTACTTGGCTGCCGGCGTCAGGTTTACGGGCGGGGGCTCCTGCAGAAGATTCTCGATAGCCCACTTGGGGATGACAATACGCTTATTAAATCTTAAGTGCGGTATCTTCCCTTCATGCACCATCTGAAAGCAGAGTCCACGGGAAATCCCAAGTAACTTGGCGCATTCGTCGACTGTTATTGTTAGTTTTTGCTTGTCCATATCGTCCATTGTATGCCTCCTGGTTTGACAGCGTGAGCCTTTCAGTGGTATAATAGCATTGAAAGGCTGTATGTGTCAAGTAATTGCAATACTTTAGAAATGGCATATTATTAGTGACCAACTGACGACAAACTACATTGAGGTGGTGAGAAAAATGCCGAAATCTTACTGATTTGCTGGCAAAACCTTTTTAGAAAATTAAATAAAAATGGAGGTTTCAAATGACAACAAGGGGGATAGGCCCTACGAAAAAGGCTCGACTCACTGACGAACAGGTAACCGAGATGATGCGGCTCAAGCGTGAAGGCAAGTCAATTTCAGCCATAGCTCGGATTATTGGCTACCATCGTCAGACAGTGAGAATGCATCTGAGGGAGAAACATGAGGACATTGTTGCTGAGGAAGCCAGAAAACAGGTATTAATAGAGGAGCTGCGTGGTCACTTCCAAGAGCTGGCTAACGGTATGCCAGTTAGCTTGAGATGGCGCTTGGACGCTTCACGTTCTGAGAGTAGTTACCCTACGGGGTTTCAGCCACTACGCTTACCGGGGCCAATATCTTTAGCAGGAAGATTGGGATTGCCCGGCGCAGGTTCAGCTAAATACACAGTCAGCGAGTGGGGGCGGATGTACAATCCACTACCAAAGGTCAAACATCTAACACAAGCACTCAGGGAGCATACCAAGGATTCGGATCTGTGGGTTCACTGGGATAGCTGGCGAAAAGAAGTGGCTGATTATGAAACCCTGGGCGGGCAGCTCGTTGTATGGGTCATCGACAAGACAGAGCTTGAGCGATGGCAAAAGATTGACCCGGAATACATGGATTTAGTGCGAAATTGGCTCTGTGGCAACATTCTCCTTCTAACGAGCGGTGCCGCCGGCGAGGAGCTAATAGGTAGTGGGCGAGACCTAACAACCCCAGCGGGGGACCTAGTTGCCCGAGCGGCAGACAGTGCCAGTAGACAGGTGTTACAAGAATACCTGGATGGCATACTGAAAGAAGCTGAACAACAACCTCAATGGAGTGAGCTTGAGTCTGCTACTGCACAATTAAGGGACGGGGAGAAGCAAAAGAAGCTAAAAGACATCATTGGTAAAATAGACTCTGCCCTGGATGGCATTGAGATAATGCGTGCTTTCCCTGGGCACTGCCATCTTTGCCCGGTGTAATTCAGGACTACGAAATAATCAAAAGAAAGGAGATAGGTATGAAAGGGAGCGTTAGACAAAGAAGTAAAGGTTCTTGGGAGATTTGTGTCGATACCGGCTGGGACCCGGTGACAGGTAAGCGCCTACGACATTTTGAGAATGTTAAGGGTACCAAAAAGGTAGCCCAGCAACGGATGCACGAGTTATTGCATAGCCTTGAGCAGGGTGCCTATGTCAAGCCAGTCCGGGTCACTTTAGGTGAGTGGCTAAGGGACTGGATTAGTGGCTACGTGACAACAAATTGCTCACTGAGGACAGCACAAAGTTACCAGTCTGAAGTGAAGCGTCATCTTATCCCAGCCTTAGGAGCAATACCACTGCCCCAGCTTCAACCTCAGCAACTTCAGAACTACTACAGCCAAGCTCTCACTGAGGGCCGCGTTGATGGGAAAGGTGGTCTCTCTGCTCGAACCGTCCAGTATCATCACCGCATCCTTTCTGAGGCATTAAGTCACGCTGTTAAGATGGGAATCCTGGTTCGGAATGTAGCTGAGGCTGTAGACCCTCCTCGCCCCGAGCAAAAGAATATGGCAACCCTAGTCCCTGAGGACATTCCCCAATTCCTGGAAGCTGCCCGTGAAACTTCTTACTATGTGCTGTTTTATACGGCATTATACACTGGGATGCGTTTAGGGGAGCTGCTGGGGTTGCGCTGGTGTGATGTTGACCTTGATATGGCTTCTCTTTCTGTAGTCCAGGCGTTGTATAAGCGCTCCCGGGTTTGCAAGATGATAAAGCCCAAGAGCTCTCACAGCCGGCGCCGGATAGCGTTGTCACCTTCTCTGGCACTGCTACTGCGTGAGTATAAAGCCGAGCAGCAGACACAAAGGATCTTACTGGGAAAGCTTCCAGCCGATAGTGACCTCGTATTCAGCCATCTTGATGGTAAGCCTCTTGACCCGGGGGTAGTCAGCCACACCTTTGCTAAGGTTCTTAAAAAAGCAGGGCTGCCTCATATCCGCTTTCACGACCTCAGGCATACCCATGCTACCCTCTTGCTAAAAGGCGGCGTACACCCTAAAATAGTAAGTGAAAGGCTGGGGCACGCCAACATAGGCATTACCCTTGATACTTACAGCCATGTCTTGCCGGGGTTACAGGAGAGAGCTGCTGAGCAGTTTGACAACTTGGTCGGGAGGAAAAATGTCGGCAAAATGTCGGCAAAAGACCCCGAGATGTAAGCAAAAGACCCCAATCTAGATACGCGGGCCGCTAGCTCAATTGGAAGAGCAGCTGACTCTTAATCAGCAGGTTACAGGTTCGAGTCCTGTGCGGCTCACCACGAAGCTGGGTAAGCAATTGACTTGGTCGAGGTCTCAAAGCTGGGGCAAATCTGAGAGTAACCAGCTGACTAAACAAAATTAAGAAATTATGGGCCGACCGCAATGAAAGGTGAGGCAAGGAAACAAGACAATCGGGCTACAAGATTTGGTGGAGGGATTCCTGTTTTCCCTCCAGGTTGAAGGGCGCGCACCTCGCACGCATGAGTACTACAATAAGCTCCTCGGACATTTCCTAAGCTATACTAAAGGGCAGGGCTGACCTGGCTGGGTTGACCTCTTAGACACTAAGCAGATTAGGCAGTTCTTATTCTGGGTTGGCTCAAGAAGTTTTGAATTGTACTCGTTCATATGATTAGTGACACCTTACCTCCTCTCTTTGATTTTGCTTCCACTGCTCTAGAAATTCTATCGGCACCAAGCTATAATGAGCAGTAAATATAGAAGGCAGCCCTCAGAATGGTGAGGAGTTCAGATATAGAAGAATTAAAGGCTTCGGTCATAGGAGAAATAGAAGCTTGCCGCCACCAACTTCGCCAGTTGAGCCTAGAAATCCACTCTAACCCCGAGCTAGGTTTTCAAGAGGTCAAGGCAGCAGCCCGGCTAACCCAATACCTGGAGGAAAATGGCTTCTCCATAGAGCGGGGCATCTGTGAGCTACCGACAGCTTTCAGAGGGAGCTACGGACAAGGGAAACCAGCTATCGCAATTCTGGCTGAATATGATGCCCTGCCCGAGCTTGGGCATGCTTGTGGTCATAATCTGATAGCTGGCTGCGCCGTTGGTGCTGCAGTGGCTTCTAAACCGGCTATCGACCAATTTGGGGGTAGCCTCCTTGTTATCGGCACCCCAGCTGAGGAGCTATACGGGGGTAAGGCAATAATGGCAGAGCGAGGAGCCTTTGATAACCTAGACATGGCTATGATGGTGCACCCAGGAGTGTATGATGCTGCCACCACCCAAGCTCTGGCTTGCATCGGTTTAGAGGTTGAGTTCTTTGGCAAGGCGGCTCACGCCGCAGCCCGACCAGAGGCGGGCATCAATGCCCTAGAGGCAATGCTCCAGTCCTTTGCCGCCATTAATTCGCTCAGGCAGCATATTAAGGACAAGGCTCGCATCCACGGGATTATTACCGACGGTGGGCAAGCAGCTAATATTGTCCCAGCTCACAGTGCTGGAACCTTTATAGTGCGTGCTGAGGATGATAGCTATCTAGATGAGCTGGAAGAGAAGGTCATAAATTGCTTTATTGGAGCCGCCACAGCTAGTGGCGCCCGCCTGGGATACCGCTGGGGAAAGGTACACTATGCCCCGCTGCGTAATAATCTAAGCCTAGCCAGAGTATTCAGGCTGAATATGCAGTCCCTGGGACGCAAGATGCGGCTCTCCGACCCCAGTAAAGCCTTCGGCAGCACCGATATGGGAAATGTCAGCCAGATAGTGCCCAGCATTCACCCTACAGTAGCCATAGCCCCGGTGGAGGTGGCAGCCCATTCTCCAGAGTTTGCCTCGGCGGCTGCCTCTAAGGCAGGTATCCAAGGGTTGCTTGATGCTGCCAAGGCTCTAGCTATGACGGTTGTCGACCTGGTAGCCAATCCTGAAATAGTTATCAGGGTTAAACAGGAGTTTGACAAGGCAAATGATTAAGGTAGGTATCCCCAGAGCTCTGCTCTACTATCAATATTACCCTATGTGGAAGACCTTCTTTGAGGGACTGGGGGCAGAGGTGGTGGTCTCACCACCAACCACCCAGGCTATATTATCTTCAGGCTCATCTCGAGTAGTGGCTGATACCTGTCTGCCGGTAAAGGTCTTCTGCGGGCATGTTCTGGCTCTGGTGGGGGAGTGTGACTATATCTTTATTCCTGCCATTCGCAGTGTGAAAAGCAAGATTTGCAACTGCTCTAAGTTTCTCGGCTTACCCGATATGACTAAGGCGGTTATCCCCGAGTCCCCTCCTATCTTAGATATAGATATAGATATTAATAAGGGAAAGCATGAGCTGTACCAAGCTATCTATAAATTAGGTCGGCGTTTCACCTGGAATCCATTTAAGGTGAGGCAAGCCAGTATCGCCGCCTGGCAAGCTCACCTGAAATATAAACAGCTAATGTCAAACCATGGCTTAACCCCATCACAGGCAATAGAGAGAATATCAAATACAACTGAAGTGGAGCCAAAAACGCCCTCGGGCAACCCCACTCCAAACCAAGCCACCATCGCCGTCATTGGTCACCCCTATCTCCTCTATGATGCCCACATAAACTACCGCCTTATCCACCGACTAGAGCAGGCTCACTATAAGGTTTTAACCCCGGAGATGCTCACCACCGAGGAGCTTGAATTAGCTATAACTAGATTAATAGGCGGAGCCTACTGGACGTATGAAGAAGAGATGGTAGGGGCTGGAGGGCACTACCTGGAAAGCGGAACTGATGGTGTTATTGGCATAATGGCCTTTGGCTGCGGACCTGATTCTCTAATGATGGACATAGTGCATCGGTGGGCAGCTAGGCTGAGGACCACCCCCTTTATGAGCCTTACCCTGGAAGAACATACCGCTGAAGCCGGTGTAGTTACCCGACTGGAAGCCTTCCTTGATATGATACATAGAAAGAAGAGGAGACGACTTAAACTATGCGTGTAGGCATGCCCCATATGGGTAATCTATATATACCGTTTAAAGCTTTATTCCAAAGGCTTAATGTTGACTATGTAATGCCACCACTAACTAACCAACGCACTCTATCGCTAGGGGTCAGGTATTCCCCTGAAGGGATGTGCATCCCATTCAAGCTAACTCTGGGCAACCTGATTGAAGCCGCCGAGCTTGGAGCCGATACTTTACTCATGCCTGCCGGCTCGGGCATATGTCGCTTGGGCTACTATGCTAAGACACAGGAGCAGATTCTTCACGACCTGGGGTATAATGCAGAAATAGTCTGTTTAGGGGTTTCACAGCGAAAGCTTTTCGGCTTACTGGAAATGATTAAGCGCTTGTCAAATGACGCCCCTTGGTCTAAGATTATATCAGCCTTCCGCTTTGGTCTAGCCAAATTAAATGCCCTGGACAGGATAGAACGAGTGGTGCAAAAGGTGCGTCCTGTAGAGCGGGTAAAGGGGACAGCAAATAAGCTATTTGCCAAAGCGATTGAGGCTATTGACCAGGCAGACGATTATAATACCCTGAAGAGAGTGCAAATAGGCTACATTGACCAGCTTAACCAGGTAACCAAGGACAGCGAGGCTCAACCGCTGGTAGTGGGCATAATTGGGGAATTTTATGTATTACTGGAGCCCTTTTCCAATCTAGATATAGAGAAGGAGTTGGGCAAGCTGGGGGTGGAGGTAAGAAGAACCACCTTCATTTCAGAGTGGACTAAATTCAGCCTATTCCTTAATCCCATGGGCGTGAATGAGAAGGACAGGATTCACAAGGCGGCTTTGCCCTATCTTAAGCGGGATATCGGTGGCGATGGCTGGGAATCAGTAGGGGAAAAGGTGCTCCACGCCAAGGAGTATGATGGGCTGGTGCACCTTGCTCCCTTCACCTGTATGCCGGAGATAGTAGCTCAAAATATCATGTCATCGACCAAAGAGAATATCCCAGTTTTAACCATCCTTTGTGATGAACAAATAGCCAAGCCAGGGATGCTAACCAGACTGGAAGCGTTCGTCGACTTGCTGGAATACAGGCGACGGGTAAAAAATAAGCACCGACAAATAGATTAAGGAGAGTTTATGGAAGCCTATTTGGGCATTGATGTTGGCTCAGTAACTACCAAGTTTGCTGTGCTAAACGGTAGTGATGAGTTGGTTGCCCACATTTACTTATTGACGCAGGGTAAGCCCATCGATATGGTGCAGCAAGGGTTGAAACAAATCAAACAGCAACTGCCCAAAGATGTGGACATCTGCGGTGTGGCTACCACAGGGAGCGCTCGCTACCTGGCCGGGGTTATCGTCGGTGCCGATTTAGTCAAGAATGAGATTACCAGCCATGCGGTAGGTGCCCTGCACTATTTCCCCCAAGGGCAAACCATCATCGAAATCGGGGGACAGGATAGTAAGATTATCATTATTAGAGACGGGATAGTGGCCGACTTCGGTATGAACACCGTATGTGCTGCCGGTACCGGCAGCTTCCTTGACCACCAGGCACTACGCCTCAATATAAGCATTGAGGAGTTCAGTCAGCGGGCACTGGATAGCACAACACCGGTGCGTATCGCTGGGCGATGCACCGTTTTTGCTGAATCAGACATGATACATAAACAACAAATGGGGCATCGGACTGTGGACATTCTCTATGGTCTGTGCCAGGCATTAGTGCGCAATTACCTTAACAATGTTGGCTTAGGCAAAGATATTCAACCCCCAATAATATTTCAGGGCGGTGTTGCCTTTAACCAGGGTATAGTGAAAGCACTTCAAGAAGAGCTTGGCACCGAGGTGATTGTCCCACCCCACCACGAGGTGATGGGGGCAATAGGCGCCGCCTTACTGGTGCATGAAGAGATAGCGGACAGTCACAATGGAAGCAAGTTCAAGGGATTTGGCATAAGTGAGATAAAGTATCATACCTCCTCATTTGAATGCAAAGCCTGCCCTAACCAATGTGAGATAGCCCAGCTTTCCGTCAATGGTCAGGTTCTTGCCCGATGGGGGGGTCGTTGCGACCTGTGGGAAAGAAGCCCAACCAGCTAAAATTTTGAGCGGGAAAGAGATGATAATCGCTGTTGATGCTGCCGGTGGAGAATATGCTCCCCATGAAATAGTCAAAGGGGCAATAAAAGCAGCCCAAGAATATGATGTTGGCATTGCACTGGTAGGGAACAAAGCCATACTCCATGTGTTGGCAGGTCGCTATATAAATAAGTTGAACCTCAGTATCATTGAAGCAAACCAGGTTATTGAGCCTCATGAGCCACCTCTGAAGGCAGTGCGCAGTAAGCCAGACTCCTCAATAGTGATTGGAATTAATCTAGTAAGAGATGGTGTAGCTTCAGCCTTTGTCTCCGCAGGCAACACCGGGGCAGTATTATGTGCTAGCCACCTCAGCCTGGGGAAGATAAAAGGCATTGAGCGCCCCGCCTTGGGCAGTTTCCTTGACATTACCCCCTCCACCCCTACCCTCCTTATTGATGCTGGTGCCAATACCGATTGCCGACCAAGCCATTTAGTCCAATTTGCCCACTTAGGCACAACCTACGTTAAACATCTCCTGGACATCAGCTCCCCGCGCGTCGCCTTGCTCAGCAATGGCGAAGAGGAAACGAAGGGCAACCGTCTGATTCAAGAAAGCTATAGTCTCCTCAAGAAGACCAATTTAAACTTTATAGGCAGCATAGAAGGGCAAGATATATCAAAGAGAACAGCCGATGTCCTCGTTACCGATGGCTTCACCGGGAATATAGTGCTCAAGACTATTGAGGGGTTAGGTGACACTTTCATCGGTCTCCTGCAACAAGTAGGGCATGCCTTTTCCGCTGCTTACCACCTTCAGGGGCGAACTCTCCTCCGCGATTTAGGATTAGGCTCCTGGGTTAAAAGGGTGGATTATAGAGAATACGGCGGCGCCTATCTCCTGGGGGTAAATGGAAATATCATCGTAGCCCACGGTCGTAGTCAAGCCAGGGCTATTAAAAATGCTATCGGTTTAGCTAAACAAACAGTAGAACGAAACATCTGTCAAAGAATTAGGGAGGAAAGTAATGAATAAACCAATTGCAGTAGATGACGCCAATTTTGACCAAGCTATATTGAAGTCAGAGACACCAGTGTTAGTGGATTTCTGGGCACCCTGGTGCCGACCTTGTATTATGGCTGCCCCAGTGCTAGAGGAGCTGGCTGAGGAGTACGCCGGCAGGATAACTATTGCCAAGCTGGATGTTGACCAGAATGCCAGAACTGCCGTCAAATATGGTATAATGGCTATTCCCAATCTCATTATCTTTAAACATGGGAAGCCAACCTCACAGATAGTGGGCTATAGACCCAAAGCAGAGTTGAAACGGGAATTGGATGCTGCCCTTGAATAAAGACTATGAATAACGAATATGAGGTAATTGTTATTGGTGGCGGTCCGGCTGGGCTTACCGCCGGACTTTACACTTCAAGAGCCAGGCTAAGTAGCCTGCTCATAGAAAGGGGGCTGGTGGGCGGTCAGATAGCAGATGCCGAGCTGGTGGAGAACTTCCCCGGCTTTCCTGAGGGTGTTTCTGGACCTGAGCTGGGACAACTAATGAACCAGCAGGCAACCAAACATGGGCTGAACACTATTATCGCTGAGGTTATTGGCATCGAGCTTCAAGGAGAGAAAAAGGTGGTAATGACCACCAAGGGCAACTTTACTGCCAAAGCGGTAATTATAGCTAGCGGCTCAGAGCGGCGCAAACTGGGCATACCTGGGGAAGAGAAATTTAGTGGCAAAGGGGTATCCTACTGCGCCACCTGTGATGCCCCCTTCTTCAAAGAAAAGCCAGTAGCCGTAGTTGGTGGCGGTGATGCGGCAATTACCGAAGCCCTTCACCTAGTAAAATTTGTCTCCAGGGTTATAGTGATACACCGCCGTGACCAGCTCCGTGCCACCCGCATTCTACAGGAGAAAGCCTTCTCTGAACCTAAAATAGAATTCCTGTGGAATACCGTTGTAGAGGAGATTGAGGGCGAAGGCACAGTTAAAAGGCTAAAGCTTCGCCAGGTGATAACCGGGGAGAAATCCACCCTGGATGTATCCGGGGTCTTTGTATCTATTGGGCTTACACCTGGTACAGACTACCTCAAAGGCGTTTTACCTCTTGATGCCGCTAGCTACATCATCACTAACGAGAGAATGGGGACCGAAATACCCGGCATTTTTGCTGCTGGCGATATACGCCTGAACTCCGCCCGGCAGGCGATAACTGCTGCTGGGGATGGCGCCACCGCCGCCATCTATGCCGAAGAATTCATCTCCCAACAACCTTTCACTTCTCTACCAAGTGAAGTATAATTATAAGTAAGGAAAAATTATGAAGGTCATTTTTCTGCAAGATGTGTCCCATGTGGCTAAAGCCGGTGAGATAAAAGAGGTAGCCGATGGCTATGGCAGGAATTTCCTCATCCCCAAAAAACTAGCCTTGCTAGCCAAGCCTCGGGCGACTGCCCGGATAGAAACAAGAGACAAAGTGAAAGCCCAGGTAAATGCCGAATTGATTGAGCTGGCTCGTCAGCTAGAAGGGAAGGAGGTTAGCCTCAAAGCTCGAGTTGGGGCAAAAGGCAGACTTTATGGCTCAATCACCGGTGCCGATATTGCTTCCGGGCTAAGCGACACCACCGGGCTAGTTATTGACAAAAGAAAGCTAGAATTAGACGAGCCTATCCGTCAACTAGGCAGTTATGAGGTAGCCATTAGACTGGCTAAGGATATCGTGCCCCAAATAAGGGTTACCGTAACTGAAGAGGAGGCTCCGAAGGAAGAAGAGAAGCCTCCAAAGGAAAAGAAGAGGGCTACAAAGAAAGTAGAGAAGCCAGCGAAGGAAGAGAAGAGGGCTACAAAGAAAGTAGAGAAGCCAACGAAGGAAAAGAAGAAGCCTCCGAAGAAAGAGGAGAAGACCTAGAATGTATAGCGAGAAATTGCCGCCGCATGATATTGATGCTGAAGAAGCGGTAATCGGCTCGCTGCTGATAGACGGGATAGCAATCTATAAAATTGCGACCTTGCTTCAGCCGTCAGATTTTTATAGCGAACGAAACTCGCTAGTATATGGAGCATGCCTATCACTCTACCAGCGCGATGAATCGATAGACCAAATCACAGTGGCTCAAGAGCTTGACCGAAGAGAGAAATTGGAGGCCTGTGGCGGCGCTGCCTATTTAAGTCACCTAATATCTATATGCCCAACCTCTCTTGATATTGAGCATCATGCTCAAATTGTTTATCGCCTATCGGTAATGCGCCACCTCATCGATGCCGCCGGGCAAATTGCCAATATTGGTTATCAGGCTGACCCAGATGTTGATGCCAGCCTTAGTCGAGCTGAGGATATCCTGTTTAGACTGCGTCACGGGCAAAGCCCACGAGACTTCATCCATATTCGCCAGGTGCTAGACAAGTATTTTGAAACCACCGCTCCCGCCACAGAGGCAGAAGGTCAACTCAGGGAGCCAATACCCTATGTGCTGTCAGGTTTTGCTGGTCTAGATGAATTCCTAGGCGGATTTCAGCGCTCTGACCTGTGTATCATTGCCGGCAGACCCAGCCTGGGCAAAACAAGTCTTGCTCTCAGCCTCGCCAGGAATGCCGCCGTGGAGCAAGGGGCTTGTGTGGCTTTGTTCACCCTGGAGATGGCGCGGGAGCCATTGGTCTTGCGCCTGCTGGCTAGCGAATCTGAAGTTGATTCCAGGCGGGTTCGCCTCGGGCTTCACACTGAAGAGCAGGAAAAAAGGATTATGGATGCCATCGGCAGGCTTTCTGAAGCACCAATCTATATTGATGATACCCCTCAACTGCGGGTGGTAGAGATGCGAAGCAAAGCCCGCCGCCTGCACTTTGAGCGCGGCATCAACCTGATTATTGTTGATTACCTACAGCTAATGCAGGGGGATGGCAGAGGGGAAAGCCGTGTCCAGGAGGTTAGCTATATCTCCCGTTCCCTTAAGGCATTAGCTCGCGAGCTCAATGTGCCAGTGCTGGCGGTATCGCAGCTCAGCCGAGCTGTGGAGTGGAGGGCTTCACATAGGCCTCAACTATCCGACCTGAGAGAAAGCGGCAGCATTGAACAGGATGCCGACGTGGTTATGTTTATCTATCGAGACGAGGTCTATTACACCAAAGAGGAGTGGGAAAAGGAACACCCGGGTGAAAGCTACCCGCCGCCGACTGAAATCATAATTGCCAAGCACCGTAACGGTCCTACTGGTGAAATCAAGTTGCTGTTTAAACCCAGGATGGCTAAGTTCGCCAATATTACCAACGAAGAGCTAACTCTATTATGAAACAGTTCGCCGGTTTCCCAGCCAAGATGCAGTTTACCCCCCTGCCCAATCTTTTGTTCAGCACATTGCTACCACAAATCAGTGATATCGCTGAGCTGAAAACAACCCTCCACATCTTCTGGGCACTTTACCGCAAGCGGGGCTATCCCCGCTTTATTACCTACAGAGAGCTATTGGGCAATAAGAGCCTGATGAGCAGTCTCAAGGGGACAGCAAGAGCGCCAGACAAGGTATTACACCACACCCTGGAAATGGCTACCAAGCGGGGTACCATCCTTCATATGGTATTAGATAGGGATGGAACGCCCGAGGACATCTATTTTCTCAATACTGAGTCTGACAGACAGATTATGGCTAAAATTCAAAATGGCGAGCTCAGCTTGAGTGGACTGAAAGCAAAAGAACCAACCTATATTGAGACTGAGGAGCAACCTGACATCTTCACCCTTTATGAACAGAACATCGGTATGCTAACCCCAATGATTGCCGATGAGCTGCGTGATGCCGAGAAGCTCTACCCCCAAACTTGGATAAGAGATGCTATCAAAGAAGCGGTTAACCAAAACAAACGCAAAATTAGCTATATTTTAGCGATTTTAGAGCGCTGGTCAGCAGAAGGTAAGGGCAATGGAACATATAGGGGAGATTTTAAGAAGACAAGCCCAGATAAATACTTTAAGGGCAAATATGGACACATGGTCTGGCGCTGAAGAAACAGAAGAGGCCTCACCAAGTTCAGTCTGCCCTATCTGTAAGGGGGCGGGATTTGTTCATCCTCGGCTACCATCAGGCAAGCCGGATTTCGGCCGGGTTATTGCCTGCCGCTGCACCCAGAAAGAATTGGATAAAGAGCGCCAAACCCGCCTGCAACGATATAGTGGTCTTGACCTAGAGTTACTTAGAAGCATGACCTTTGATAATTTTGACTGGAGGCGTGTTAATCTGCTGCCGGAACAGCGCCAGAACCTGGAGCAGGCATTCCGCTTAGCCCTTGACTTCGCCAAATCACCCGATGGCTGGCTGGTATTACAGGGTGTTACCGGCTGTGGTAAAACCCACCTGGCAGCAGCCATTGCTAATTACTGCCTCCGAGCCGGAAAGCCAGTCAAATTTGAGGTGGTGCCTGACTTTCTTGACCATCTGCGCTTCACCTTCAGCCCTGAGAGCAGGGTGTCCTATGACCAGCTCTTTGAAGAGGTAAAGAATGCACTATTGCTCATCTTAGACGACTTTGGTGAGCAGTCAACCACCCCTTGGGCGCAGGAAAAGCTTTATCAGGTTATCAACTATCGCTATAATGCCCGATTGGCAACGGTAATCACTACCCGCCTAGCACTGGATGAGATTGACGACCCCATCAGCTCCCGCTTCATAGACCCCCGTATCAGTATGGTATTTCCTATCATTGCCCCTGACTATCGGAGTGATAGACGGTCTAGTCAACGGGCTAAGATGGAATACAGGCGCGGTGGGAAAGGGCGCCGGGGCTAACCATTAACTGCTCTAGTTCAGATAGATAGGAGGAATTGTTTTCTAGTTATGTCAAGTATGAATAACAGAGTGGTGGTTACTGGCATAGGGGTTCTGTGCCCACTTGGTTTGAATGTCACTACCAGCTGGGAAGGTCTCGTTGCCGGTAAGTCAGGGGTTGATTATATCACCCTGTTTGACGCTGAGTCCTTTGAAACCAAGTTTGCTGGCGAGGTAAAGGGCTTTGAGCCTACCGACTACATGAGCCGCAAGGATGTCTACCGCATGGACCGCTTCGCTCAACTGGCAATAGCTGCCGGCATAGAAGCGGCGGAGCAATCGGGAATGAAAATCAACGCCGCAAACCAAGACAATATCGGTATCGTAATTGGTAGTGGAATTGGCGGTCTAACTACCTTATTTGAACAAACCAAAATACTACTGGAGAGGGGAGCAGGGAGGGTGAGCCCGTTCCTAATCCCAATGATGATGCCTAATATAGCTGCCGCCCAGGTATCCATTGTGCTAGGAGTGAAAGGGCCAAATCTGTGCACTGCATCAGCTTGCTCCAGCGGCTCAGACGCCATAGGGGTTGCCTATGAAACTATCAAGCGCGGTGATGCCCAAGTTATGATAGCCGGCGGCAGTGAGGCGATAATCAACCCGGTAGGCATTGCTGCTTTCAATGCCCTGAAAGCTATATCCACCAGAAACAATGAACCACAAAAGGCATCCCGTCCCTTTGATGCTGAACACGATGGCTTTGTTCTCAGCGAAGGGGCTGGCACCCTTATTCTGGAAGACCTTACCTTCGCCCAAAGGCACGGGGCTAACATCCTCGCCGAAATTATCGGTTATGGGGCTACTGGTGATGCCTACCATGTTACCGCGCCAATTGAAAGTGGGGAGGGTGCCGCCCGGGCGATGCAGAGGGCGCTGAATAAAGCCGGACTCAAACCCAATGAAATTGACTATATTAACGCTCATGGCACATCTACCCCCCTAAATGACAAGATGGAGACCAAAGCGATAAAGAGGTTATTTGGCGACCATGCCTATAACATTCCAATAAGCTCCACCAAGTCAATGATGGGGCATCTTATAGGGGGTGCTGGTGCCGTTGAAGCCGCAATATGCATAATGGTTATCCAGAACGGCATAATACCACCGACGATAAACCTCACCCACCCTGACCCTGAGTGCGATTTAGATTATGTGCCCAATGTAGCTCGCCGAGCCAAGGTCGCCACCGCCCTGTCCAATTCCTTCGGCTTTGGCGGTCATAACTCAGTCCTGGTCTTCCGAGAGTACTCTGAGGGGCGAGCTTGAATCATTGTCGCTGGAATTTGCTGCCGCCGGCTCCAGACAAGCGTCTGGTCAATAGTTCAGGTTTCCCCCCACTAATAGCTCAGCTTCTATATAACCGTGGTCTTACTGAGCCCTCCCAGTTAGAACCATTTATCACCGCCGATAAACGCCTGTCAGGCGATCCGTCCCTGCTACCTGATATGCACCTGGCGGTAGCCAGGATTTACCGAGCCTTGCTCTCAGGAGAAAACATTGCTATCTATGGCGACTTTGATGCTGATGGCATCACCGCGACTGCCCTGCTCGTCCAGGGGCTATCAAGCCTTGGCGGCAAGGTCATCCCATACATACCCCACCGCCTGACCGAGGGCTATGGACTTAAAACAGCCGCCCTGGAAAATCTTCACCGACAAGGCATCAGCCTGGTTATTACCGTTGATTGTGGAATTACCGCCCTGGCTGAGGTTAAGAGAGCAACAAGGCTGGGGCTGGATATAATTGTCACCGACCACCACACCCCCCTGCCAGAAATCCCGCCCGCCATTGCCATTGTCAATCCCAAGCGAGCTGATTCAAGTTATCCTTTCTCGGAACTGACTGGCGCTGGGGTAGCCATCAAGCTGCTTCAGGCTCTATTCCAGGGCATTGGTAAAGAAGAGCAACTGGATGAACTAATGGACCTGGCAGCCCTGGGAACGGTAGCTGATATGGCACCTCTATCGGGGGAGAACCGATACCTGGTTAAGCAGGGGTTGAAGCTAATTAATGCCGCCCCACGCCTCGGAATCAGGGAGATTATATCCCAGACGGAACTAAGCATTGGCAGCCTTGACGCAGAGAGCATCTCGTGGATTATCGCCCCGCGGCTAAATGCTGCCGGAAGATTAGCACATGCCATGACAAGCTATAAATTGCTGATGACAAACTCGCCACAGGAGGCACGCGAGTTAGCTATATGGCTGGAACAGAAAAATGCGGAGCGGCAAAGGCTAACCACTAAGGTTTTAACCAAGGCTAGAGAGCAGATATTAGCACAAGGAATTTCACCCTTGCTAATTGCCAGCGATAGGGACTATCCTGTTGGCATCGCCGGGCTGGTAGCCGGCAGGTTATCTGAGGAATTCTACCGCCCGGCTATTGTGGTCAGAACCGGCGAGCTAGTAAGCAGCGGAAGCTGTCGCAGTATCTCTGAGTTCAATATTATCCTCGCCCTGAACCAGTGTAGTAGCCTGCTATCCCAGTTCGGTGGTCATTCACAGGCAGCAGGCTTTACCCTACCCACCAAGAATTTGACTCACCTCAAGCAGCACCTTTCCCAGCTAGCAGCTGAACAGCTAGCTGGGGTTGACCTTCGTCCTCAACTGGATATTGATGCTGAGGTCACACTGCCTGAACTCAGCGGGGATACCTTCCAAATAATTCAACAGCTAGCTCCCTTTGGTCGGGGTAATCCAGCACCTACCTTTCTCAGCCGCAGGACAGATGTAGTTGACTGCCACACTATGGGCAGTAATAGAGAGCACCTGAGGCTGAAACTAAAGCAGGGCGGCATAGTTTGGGATGGGGTAGGCTTCAGATTGGGCAACTATCTGGCTGAGATATCCTCTTATCTTGACATTGTCTATAACCTGGAGATAGACCGCTGGGGTGGGGTGGAAAGGCTAAGGCTTAATATTCTGGATTTTGCGCCGGCTCCCCCTGCCCCTACCACCCCGACCTGATATGTCCAGCAATAATATCTATTGCCTCAAACAAATCAGATGAGGGCAGAAGGTAAGAAGTCCTGACCCTGGCATATTCATACTTCGGCTCAGGGAAAATCCAAATACTACCCTTGAGCTTATCAAGCTCGGCTTGTAATAGCTTATCTTTCAGCCGATAATCATAGTTGAGTCCCTGGGCTAGGTAATCATCCCCCTTCCACTGGATATCGACCGCCTTGCCCCGGAGAGCCGAGCTTTTCTTTCTTACCATCCTGGTTTTCTTTCTTTTCTTTTCGCCTATCCAGCCAGGACTCCTCACCAAATAATCAACAAAATAACGGACTCCATATTGGCTGGCGACACTGGTGACATTGATGTAGTCTATATTCCTTCCCGCTATTTGAATAACACCCTCAGACCTTTGCCCCGAAGCATGACTCACTCCCACCTTTCCCTGCTCAACATCTTTTTCCAGCAGAGACACTCTGACCCCTATTCCCTGGAGGTGTTGAAGGAGTTGCTCTATTTTCCTGAGGCTACCCTTCTTCCTCTTCTTTAACGCCAGCAGCCATAAAATAGCCACCAGAAGGGCAGCTATGGTGCCAATAATATTTCCCCAGTCCATTAGCTACTGGCCTCTTTTTCAACCCACCGTGTCTTCAGAACTAGCAAAGGGATGGCGATGGCTAATACGATTATGCCTATTAGCTGAGCCTGATGTAAGCCAAAGAGGAAGGGTGTCCCGTCCCGCAGAAAGCCAATGCCAACCCGCCACAATGAGTATAGACCAAGGTAGATTAGAAACAGAGAGCCATCAGGCTTAAAATGACCCCTCAACCTGAGCAATACGCCAAAGACTATCAAACAAAATATAATCTCATAAAGCTGGGTGGGGTGAAGGGCTACCCCCAGAGGAGCATAGCTCTCAGGTTGAGTATAGACCACAGACCAAGGTAGCCAAGCTGGCGCTTCTACGCCATAGCAGCAGCCATTTATGGTGCAGCCCACCCTGCCTACAGCCTGAGCCAGTATGACACTCGGTGCCACCAAATCGGCAAAATAGCCAAATTGGAAATTGCTAAACTTGCTGTAAATCCAGATACCCAGGACAGCGCCTAAAATAGCACCATAGATAGTCAAACCTTCAAAACCAAAAATCTGCCCCGGGTTTTGAATATAAAAATCAAATCTGTCAATAACATGGAGCAACTTTGATATTATTACCGCGGATGGAATGCCTACCAGAGCTGCGGTAAGAATGGTATCATAGGAAAGATTAGCCCCCCGTCTTACCTCTCGCAGCATCCACAAAACTACCACCAACACCGCCAGGGCAACCATAATGCCATACCACCTAACGCTTATCGACCCTATGGTGAAGGCTATTGGGTCTATACTTATGGTGAGCAATATTCACCTCCAAAAGTCAGGAGCATAGCGCCTCGACGAAGGTCTCAGCATCAAAAGGAGCCATATCCTCCAACCCATCACCAACACCGATGAACAGGATTGGTATTTTCAGTTCATCGCAGATAGCCAGCACTATACCCCCTTTAGCTGTGCCATCCAGCTTAGCCAGAAAAATGCCGGTTACCCCTACAGCTTCAGTGAAATATCTGGCCTGGGTTAAGCCGTTCTGACCTGTAGTAGCATCAAGCACCAAGAGCACCTCATGTGGCGCTGTGGCATCAGCCTTGGCTGCCACCCGCCTGACCTTTTTAAGCTCCTCCATCAGGTTAAACTTGGTGTGCAGCCTACCGGCAGTGTCAATAATTAACTCCTGAGCGTTTCTACTCCGCGCTGCCTCCAGGGCGTCAAAGACTACCGCCCCAGCATCAGCCCCGGGCTGGTGAGCAATGACATCAACACCAATCTTCTCGCTCAGGCTTTTGAGCTGGTCAATAGCCGCCGCCCTAAAGGTATCAGCCGCAACCAGTATCACCCTCTTACCCTCGTTTTTCAGCCTATAGGCAAGCTTAGCAATAGATGTAGTCTTACCACAGCCATTGACTCCTACTACCAGAATAACCCTGGGCAATGATAGGGGGATAGACGTTCCGTGAACATCAATTTTTAGGATGTTGACCATTTCTGCCTTCAAGGCAGCGCACACCACTGTCCCCTGGCCAATCTTCTCCTCTTTTACTCTTCGCCTCACCTTTTCAATAAGCTTCTCCGTGGTATCAACCCCCACATCGGCAGAAATAAGCAGTTCCTCCAGCTCAGCCCATACCGCCTCATCTATAGCGGTGCGGTCAAACAGGTGGGTTACCCGGCTAAACCAGGTATCACGACTGCGCTTCAACCCTTGTTCAATTAGATTACCAGTCAACCCTATCCCCTTTATCCCCTTCCCCTTACAAGGGGAAGGGGAAGAATTTGTTTTTGAAGGGGCTCCGCCCCTTCAATCTACCCCTGATGAGAGACTTCGTCCCTCTTGGACTTCCTCTATTTCACTCCTTCCCACCCCTTGAGGGCGGGGGGTGGGAAAAGATATAAAAGGTGTAGGGGGGGCTCAGCCCCCCTCAAACTCCCTCAATCTATTCTTTTAGATAGCAACCCTTCAAGCAGCAACTGGGCTGCCTTTTTATCCAGCGGTTTATTATTATTACCACACTTGGGCGACTGGATACAACTAGGGCAGCCCTCTTGACACGGGCATTCAGCGATTGCCTTCAGCGTAGTCTGCCATAATTCCTCCACCAGGTCAAAGCCCTTCTCGGCAATACCAATGCCACCGGGATAGGCGTCATAGATAAATATCTGCGCCCTCCCAGTATCAGGGTGGAAGAGGGTAGATACGCCCCCAATATCATTGCGGTCGCAAAGGGCAAATAAGGGAAGAATGCCAATAGCAGCATGCTCGGCAGCGTGCAGCCCGCCAGCGAAGTCCAGTTGCGCATCAACCAGTCGAGCCACCACCTCAGGTGGCAGGTCAAACCATAGGGCAACGGTGGGGAAATGCTGCGGTGGCAGGTCAAGGAACTCCTCCCCAATTATCTCCTCAGTGAATTGCGCCTTCTTCTTGAAACCAACTACCCTAGTAGTAACCTCAACCTCGCCCAAGTATACCCTGGTCTGTGGGCAGCTTTTATCCCGCACTACCCTGACAATATGAAGGTCAGTGATTTCCTTAGCCTGGGTATAGTAAGTGGCGGGGGTCGGCATGGCATAGGCAGTGCGGTCAGCCAGGTCAAGTTCATTGACTAGATAGGATTCCCCCTGATGGAGGTAGATAGCACCGGGATGTATTTGAGAAAAAGCAACACTTGCCTCAATGGTTTCCAGTAAGGAGCCAGTTGAAGTATCAATAATGGTAAAGTTTTCCCCAGAGATGGAACGAATATTTATGCCCTGAGCGGGATAGGCAATCGCAGGTGAAAGATACCATTTGCCCCTGCGCTGCCTAAGCAAACCCTGTCTCTCCAGCCCTGTCCTTTCCCAGTTCAAGGCGGAGCCAAAGACCTTCTCGTCATCGCTGCTTAGGGGCAACTCCCAGGCAGCACATAGGAGATGGGTTCTCAAAATATAGGGGTTATCAGGGTTAACCAGAGCGTTCTCAAAGCTTTTACCAAAAAATGAGTCGGGGTGGCGCATAAAATACTGGTCAAGGGGATTATCCAGAGCGATAAGAAAACTTATAGATTTATCTCTACCTCGTCCACTTCTCCCCGCCTGCTGCCAGGCGCTGGCAATGCTTCCCGGATAGCCAGTGAGCACTGTAGCCTCCAGGTCACCGATGTCTATGCCCAGCTCCAGAGCACTAGTAGCTACCACACCTAGAAGCTGACCGCCGAATAGCTCCTGCTCTATTTGACGCCGTTCCTCTGGTAGATAGCCAGCCCGATAAGCCTTGATTTTCTTGGTCAGGGCAGAGCTGATTTCAGCTAGCCTCCGTCTGGTGTAGTTATAAATAAGCTCAGTCAGCCGACGGGTGCGAGCAAAGGTCAGACTGCGGATATTATGGCTCACCAACTCGGTAAAAAGGTTTGCCGCTTCACTATTAGCACTACGCCGAACACTCTTAGCCTCATCTATGATTGGAGGATTCCAGAAGACAAATTCCTTCCCCCCATAGGGAGAACCATCATTATCAACTACCTTAAAGGGTAAACCTACCAGCCTTTCCGCATGCTCCCCAGGGTTGGCTATAGTAGCCGAGCAGCAAATGAATTGGGGATTTGAGCCATAAAGCTGACAAAGACGGCGCAGGCGACGAATGACACAAGCTACGTGGGAGCCAAAAACACCACGATAGGTATGGGCTTCATCTACTACTACATACCTCAAGTGGCGTAGCAGCCTTGACCATTGTTGATGATTTGGCAGTATGCCAATATGGAGCATATCTGGATTGGTAAGTATCACCCTGGCTCGTTTCCTTGTCTCAGCCCGCTCCACCTGAGGGGTATCACCATCAAAAGTAGCAACCTCCCCTATCTGGAATAGGTCGGGGTAAAATAATTCCCGTAAACCGCGTAGCTGGTCCTGAGCCAGGGCTTTGGTTGGGAAAAGGTAAAGGGCACAACTACCCCGTTCAGTTAAGATTGCCTCCATAACCGGGGCGTTATAGCATAGGGTCTTGCCACTGGCAGACGAGGTAGCCACCATCACATTCCTGCCCTGCCGGGCATAATTTATGGCTTCCGCTTGATGGGTATAAAGGGGTAATAACCCATGTTCACTGAGACAATCCTGAAGGCTCGCTACCAGAGGCTGGTCCAACTGAGCACATTTCGCTTCACGGCGCGGAATATGCTCTATGTGAGCTATCTGAGCGCTGTAAGTGGGTTGAGCCGCAAGATGACGAAGAAAGGCTGAGGTATCCATTATAGCCCTTGTCAGGAAACAGGCAGAATCTCAATTTCATAGTCGAGTATCTCTACATCTAAGCGACCACTAATAATAAAGTCCACCGCCTTGGACAGGACTTCATTAGTATATCGGTTATTATTGCTAACGCAACAAATCCCCAGAGTAGCCAACTGCCATAATTCCTGATCGTCAACCTCAGCCACGGAGACATTGAACTTGTTTCTGAGACGGGCGGTAATGGATTTCAATATCTGCCGCTTACCCTTGAGCGACAGGTTCTCCGGAAAGCGAAGCTTAACCCGACAGACACCGACACTCATGATATATAGTTGGTAACCAGATAAATCAAAAACTTAGTCAGATTTTCTCTGCTTAGCGTAGCACTCTCTGCAATAGACCGGTCGCCCTTCCTTGGGCTCAAAAGGAACTGTGGTTTCCACCCCACAGCCAGCACATATTACAGTATACGTCTGTCGTGGCCGGTCATAGCTACCCAAGCGGTCTCTCCGCCGAGCAGCTCGGCACTCCGGACATCGACTGGGTTCATTTTGCAACCCGTGAGATAAATAGAACTCCTGCTCACCGGTGGTAAAAATGAACTCCTGCCCACAATCACGGCACACCAGGGTCTTGTCTACCAGAGCCATTACTGCACCTCCAATATATTTTGTTAGCCCCTTGTCTTCAATGCAGTCTCCTGGCTCCAAAACCCTTTGCCCAACTGCTATAGAAGATTCCCGGCATATACGGGGTCAAGCTTAGAAACGACACTAAACCAAGGTATCAACTACAGTGCTTACTATAACCGCTATGGGTTACAAAGTCAAGTCAATTTACAGTCGCCCCGACTTATGCTATAATCGGTTGATTTGTAGTTAATGTCTGCTAGAATAAGTGGGGAATACAGGGGTTATAATTTGGACAAAGAGAAAAAGACAGAAATCATAAGTAAATTTGGGCTCCGTGAAGGAGACACAGGCTCGACTGAAGTTCAGATAGCCTTGCTCACAGAAAGGATAAACCAATTGACAGGGCATATGATGGCTAATCGGCATGATTATCACACGCAACGTGGGCTGCTTAAGCT
>JAUWIX010000026.1 GCA_030608005.1 Dehalococcoidia bacterium | reverse complement strand
CTCTGGCAATAGGCATTATAGTGGCAACAGCAAATCCCCCGGCAACACAGACTACAGTGCCAAACTTCTCTATATGGGTGGGTAAACCTAGCGGTCCGATAAAATCAGCAATGAAATCGCCAGTCTGAAGCAGAGCTAATTTATGCGTTGTAGTTCCCACTTCCATAAAGACGATGGTAACACCACCCTCGTCCCTATCCCAATCAGCAATGGTCAATGGAATACGCTCACCTATTTCATCAATCCTGATAACGACAAACTGCCCTGGCTGAGCCTTCTTAGCTACAGCCGGCGCCGCAACCCTGAAAAGATGAATATTAGGCACCAGGTCTTGTCTCAACAATATCTTATACAACTGTTTCTCACCCCCAGCTTAATGCTAACGATAGCTAACTTAATATCACCCATTAGATATACCAAGAGGCAATCCCAGAGATAGCCTCTTCAGAAAATAGCCTATTCACTTTCCATGATGATTACTATGTATATTCAATCCATAAAGATAGAATATCACCGGATGACATATAATTCAAGTCATTTCAGCCATCAACCCCATTGCCTAATTATCATTAAGGGTATATGATAATAAGCACCATAATGGAAAAGAGAAAGGGGTGATAGGCAGCGCTAATCAGTAAAATAGAATTTGCCAAACTTGATTATGCTAACAGAACATTTCCAGTTCTCACAATAAAGGTCTAAACTGATATGGCTAAAAGTAATCCTCTGAGGTGATAATGATGGTCATCGAACTGATTCACATTGGATTCGGCAATATAATAGCAATGAATAGGGTTATTGCCATAGCTTCACCAAATTCCGCACCTACCAAACGCACTATCCTGGAAGGGGAAAAAAAGGGGTTACTAATTGATATGACCAGTGGCAGAAGAACCAAGGCGGTTATCTTTACCGATAGCGGGCATATTATCAAGGCTGCCCTCGCCCCGGAAACCATTGCTGGCAGATTACAAGCAAGTCGAGGGGGTCCAGTGTTAAGACCAGAGCCAAGCGATGAAAAAGACGAGCCATAAAAGTGAGCCCCCATTTAACCTTCCATCAAAACCATTACTTATAGTCCTCTCCGGTCCCTCAGGAGCGGGGAAGGACGCCGTTTTAAGCAGACTGAAAAAATCGGGCTACCCGGTTGAATTTATTACCACTGTAACCACACGCCCACAGCGAGCCAGGGAAAAAAATAATGTAGACTATCACTTTGTCTCCGTGGAAAGTTTCCAGAGGATGACTGAAAACAAAGAGCTACTGGAGTGGGCAAATGTCTACGGCAACTGGTATGGCGTGCCTAAGCAACCAGTCAAGCAAGCGCTGGACAAGGGGCGAGATATAATAGTAAAGGTTGACATTCAAGGAGCAGCTACCATTAAAAAAATCCTACCTCAGGCAGTATTTATCTTTCTAACGCCCCCATCAATGGAAGAACTTGCCACCAGGCTCAAGCAGCGCCATACTGAATCGCTCTTCGACCTGGACCTACGCATAAAAACTGCTGAAGAGGAAATAAAGCAACTACCCTTATTTGACTATGTAGTAGTGAACAAACGGGATGAAATTGACCTGGCGGTATCAGACATTGAGGCTATCATTACTGCCGAAAAGCGCCGAGTAACCCCTAGGGAAATCAGCTTATAAGCCGATTAGAATATCATCCCCAGCAGCCAAGCAAACAAATAACCCAGCCCCGCACAGATGGGGAAGGTTAGTATCCAGGCAGTGACGATATTGCCTGCCAGCCCCCAGCGCACCGCAGAAAATCGCTTGGTAGCACCTACCCCCATAATAGCTGAACTGACACAATGGGTGGTGCTCACCGGAATACCGAAGTCGGGGCTTACCGGAACACCGAAACGCGAAGCTACAAAACCGAAGTTCGAAGCTAGTTCAATAACTGTAGCCGCTGAGAAATTAGCAGCAAAGCCATGAACCGGTTGAAGAGCAGTAACCCTCATTCCCAATGTTCTAATGACCCGCCAGCCACCAATAGCTGTGCCTGAGCTAATAGCCAATGCTGATATACCTATTACCCACCACGGGATATTATCCCACAGACCAGGCTGATTATAATAAATCACCAGTGCCATAGTGATGACGCCTATAGGCATCTGACCATCATTCTTGCCATGGCTATAAGCTAGAAAGGCGGTGGTAAGCCATTGCAGACGACTAAAAATAACTCTCATCTTGGCTGGAGCGCTTCGCCGGAATATCCAAAATAGAACAACTATCACCACAAAGCCACCAATAAAGCCGAGGACAGGAGCCGTAACCACCGCCGATAGAACCCGTTGTAAGACACCCCATTGTATGGCGTCGCTACCCACTACCGCTACCCCGGCGGCAGCTAGCCCGGTAACAAAACTATGAGTTACACTTATTGGCAGACCCCAGTAGGTAGCTATAGTCCCCCAGACAATAACCGTGGCTAAGCCAGCAATCACTGTTAGATATGAGATTGCCTCCGGGACTAAAATCCCTTGGCCAATGGTTCGGGCAACCGCCAGACCAGTGGCAGCACCAGCCAGATTACAAAAAGCAGCCAGTATTATGGCGTTTCTGGGGGAAAGAGCACGAGAGCCAACCGAAGCAGCGATGGCATTAGCGGCATCATTGAAACCATTAACTACAGCAAAACCAATAGCTAGAACTATAATAAAGATAAGAAGGCAGAGGGAAAAATCAGGCATGCTTGAGGGCTACCCCTTCAAGGACATTAGCCACATCCTCACACCTATCGGTGGCGCTCTCCATATGCTCGTAAATCTCGCGCCACTTGATAATATGAGCAATATCTGTAGAATCGTCAAAAAGCTCAGCCATGGCTGAGCGGAATACCCTATCAGCTACATTCTCCAACCGATTAATCTCCACGCATCGTTTGAGAACTTGGCTTAACACGATATGCTTTTTTAACTGAGGCACTACCCTTTCCACTTCTTCCGTTGCCTGCACTATGATATCGGCTAGCTCCTTAGCCCGTTGGCCCGGACAGTCAACATTATAGAGAAGCATAGCATCAGCTGCCGCATGAATAAAGTCGGTTACATCATCCAGAGTATGCGCCAGCAGGGCAATATCCTCCCTGTCAAACGGGGTGACAAAGGTACGATGTAGCCGTGCCATAATCTCATGGGTGATAGTATCCCCCTGGTGCTCCAGGTCAGTTATTTCACTCACTTTTCCCCCCACATCCTCCCAGGTATCAACCATCTCCTTGAGCTGGTGAGCTGCCTTTACCATATTCTGGGCACTCTCTTGAACCAGGTCGAAAAACTTCTCCTCACGGGGAATAAAAGGAAACCTCACGCTCTAACCCTCCTTTGCCCACAGAAGGCATAATTAAAATAAAATGGATGGGAACTTTGGGGGGTAAGAAAAGGGAAATTTACCATATCAATTCCACTGTGAGTTTAGTTGACAGGTAGGTAATTGTCAAGCAAAGGTTATGAGCTAGTTCAGATAAATGAGTGACACAGATTATCGTGTTTCGTTTCTCCGCAGCATTGACCCCCTTCCCCTGACCCCCATCCCCTAGAGGGGAAGGGGGAGTAGCGTAAGAGAGGGGCTTCGCCCCTCTCTAAAAACTCTTTCCCCCTCTCCAAGAATGGAGAGGGGGACAAAGGGGGTGAGGTTGACAAACAAAGTCATTGTTGACAGCCAGCGCATAGAGGCATAGAATTCTCCAATTGTAAGCTATATAGTGGTAAAATCAAGCAACTGATGAAATATGTTCAATAGTTGGCGACCCAAACCTGGCGACAAGATTTTCCGTCCACGACGAATTAGACGTTACCGATTAAGACGGGTATTAGGGGTTCCTGCTTTATTTAGTGCCGGCTATGGGAATGTTGGTTCCTCTATCTACTACGCCTTAGGAATTGTAGCCGTGGTAGCCATGGGAGCTACCCCTATAGCACTGGGTATCGCTGGCATCCTTTTTATATTCACTGCCCTTACCTATGCTGAAGGCACAGCCATGTTCCCAGAAGCAGGTGGTTCAGCCAGTTTTGCCAGACATGGCTTTAATGATGTTGCTGGCTTCACCGCCGGCTGGGCATTAATGTTAAGCTATATCGTCACCATCTCAATATCAGCCTTTACCATCCCCCCCTATCTCGGTTTCTTCTGGATACCATTCAAGGAATCTCCTATCATTGGCACAGCAACATCTATGGGAATAGTCGTCCTCCTGATGCTGATAAACATCATTGGTATAAAGCAGACCTCGCTGCTAAATATAGGCGCAGCCATACTGGATATAACTACTCAGGTTTCCCTGGTGATTATAGGCTTCATATTGCTGTTCAACCCCCCTGTTCTGTTTCATCGTATTATTGATAACTGGCCCACTACAGAGAATCTGATTTTTGGCATAGCATTAGCTTCAATCGCCTATACCGGGATTGAAACTATGTCTCAGATGGCTGAGGAAACCAGACAGCCAGAGAAAAGGGTGCCTAAAGCTTTGATTATGATGATAGTTACCGTCCTGGTTATCTTCGCTGGTATTTCCCTAGTATCGCTATCGGCGATGACCCCTCAGGAGCTTGCCTCTGATTGGGCCAGAGACCCCGTAGCCGGAATCGCCGCCCACCTTCCCATAGCATTGCTATGCGATATTCTCAAGCCGCTAATAGCAATATTAGCCGGCACCATTTTGCTCATAGCTACTAACGCTGGGCTTATAGGCATCTCAAGACTCGCTTTCTCACTAGGAGGTCATAGGCTGCAACCATCAGTTCTTAGCCGGGTGCACCACCAATTTAAGACGCCCTATATTTCCATAATCCTATTCAGTGTGGTAGCACTTCTCGTCTTAACTCCGGGGTTCTTTGCTGCCAATACCTTTGAAAACATGGGGGCACTATATGCCTTCGGCTCTCTATTAGCCTTTATGTTTGCTCATGCTTCCATCCTCAGCCTGAGAGCTAAGAAACCGGAACTGGCTCGTCCTTTCAAGCTCGGTTGGAATATAAGGATTAGGGGGCGTGAGATGCCAATAAGTGCTATCATAGGTCTGTTGTCTACAGCAACAATATGGATTATCATATTAATCACCCAGCCATATTGCCGCTGGGTAGGGATTACCTGGATGGTTGTTGGCTTAATTGCTTACTGCATCTATCGGCGAAAAGAGCATTTGCCATTAACCCACATACCCAAGAAGCCGGGGGAAAATATATTGTAGATTTCCCGCCAGAGGATTATAATACCCATTGCTCAACAGTAAATGGGAATAGAAAGCGATGGAGTTCAACAAGATTCTGGTGCCAGTAACTGGCACCGAGGCTGATGACGAGGCAATGAGGTTAGCTTGCAGGCTAACCAAGAAGAATAAGGGCAAAATCTGGGCGGTTTATGTTATTACTATAAAACGCTCCCTGCCACTGGATGCCGAGATTGAACCTGAAATTAGAAGGGCTGAGGGCATACTAGACCATATAGCAAGCGTGGCTGAAGAAGAAGACTGCGAAGTAGAGACCGACCTACTTCAAGCCCGTGAAGCAGGCCCAACTATTGTCGATGAAGCCGCAGAACGAGAGGTTGACCTAATCCTGATGGGTGTTACCTACAAGAAACGCTTCGGGCAGTTTAGCCTGGGCAGTGTGGTGCCCTATGTGCTTAAAAATGCCCCCTGCCGGGTTATGCTATACCATCAATATACTATCTAGCTGAGTTTGCCATTATGAAAGTAGTAATTATGGGCTGTGGAAGGGTAGGTGCTAGACTAGCTGGATTGCTAGATATTGAGGGACATAGTGTTACCATTTTGGACACCGATGCTCATAGCTTTCGCCGGCTCCCTCCTGACTTCAGCGGCACAGCACTAGTGGGCGATGGCGTTGATGAGGAATCGCTTAAAAAGGCAGGCATAGAGGAAGCCGATGTATTTGTGGCTTTAACTCAAGGAGACAATCGCAATGTCATGGCAGCTCAAATTGCCAAGCATATCTTCAATGTGTCCAAGGTAGTCTGCCGTATCTACGACCCCCTGCGCCGAGAGCTATACAACTCTCTGGGAATAGAAGCTTTCAGCCCGACCACCATATTTGCCCAAATACTAAAGGAAAAACTGGAGAGGTAAGAATATGTACATTATTGTTGTCGGCGGTGGCAAGGTGGGCTATTACCTGGCTAGAGCTCTATTGGATGAAGGGCATGAGATTTTAGTGGTGGAAAAAGACCCAGATAGAAATGAATTTATCTGTAGTGAACTTGGCAGTGTTTGCATCCGAGGCGATGGCTGTGAGGTGGCTACCCTGACTGAAGTGGGCACCGGGCGAGCTGACATGTTCATTGCAGTAACGGGTGATGATGAAGATAACCTGGTTGCCTGCCAGGTAGCCAAGCATAAATTTAATGTGCCTCGCACCATAGCCCGCATCAGCAATCCAAAGAATGAGGCCATCTTTAAGAAGCTAGGTATTGATGTTACTGTAAGCAGCACTAACATTATCCTTGAAAACATAGAGCAAGAGGTACCAACACACCCATTGACGCACTTATTAAATATCAGAGATAAGGGGCTGGAGATTGTAGAAGTAAAAATCCCACCCCACTCAACCACGGTAGGCAAAGCAGTGAAGGAGCTTCCGTTACCACAAGGAAGTGTCCTGTCGCTAATTATTCGTAGCCAACAGAAGCCCATTGTCCCTACTGCCGATACCATCCTTCAAGCTGAAGACCAAATCATAGCTGCTACCACTCCTGAGTCGGAAGAGGCACTAAGGACTGCCCTGAGAGGTTTTTGACCAGTTAAAGCTGACAGCTTCCCTGGCCGCCAAGTATTTGACAAAAATATACTATTTATTATATTATGAATGCCGTATGTCAAATTCCCCCCTTAGTGAATTCATACTAGAAAGGAAGGTAAATTATGGCGAAAGAGACAACGGGTGCTACAACCATGGAGAGCCTAGCCCGAGGTAGAACCACGGGAAAGTTTAGGTGTGTGAATTGCTTTGTCAGGATTAGCCCACCACCGGGAGCCAAAACCTATAAATGTCCACACTGCGGCTTTGAGTGGCGGGTATTCTGGATATCGCCCACCTTCCCCCGGATAAGGGGGCCAGTATGGGATGTAAACCGACGGCTGGCTGCTGAAGAGGTAAGCAAGCAAAGGAAGGGGGGAAAGTAAATATGGCTCTAAATAGAAAGATAGCTTATATTAATCTAACTACCGGTGAGATTGAAACCAAGCCCATCCCCATCAGTATGAGGAAGAAATTCCTTGGGGGTAGAGGGCTTGATATGTATCTCATGTATAACCACGTCAAGCCCGGCGTTGACCCTTTGGGACCGGATAATGTTGCCTTTGTCAGTGCCGGGATTCTGGTGAGCACATTAGCTTCGGCCACTGCCAGAACCCATATCGGTGGCAAGTCACCGCTTACCGGCTATGTTGGCAGCGCTAACATGGGCGGCTTCTTTGCTCCCGAGATGAGATGGGCTGGCTTTGACCACCTAGTGATAAAGGGCAAAGCAGAAAAACCAGTCTATCTTTGGATTCATAATGGTGAGATTGAGATAAGAGATGCCAAAAACATCTGGGGAAAGACAGTTCACGAGACCCAGCAGATTGTCCGGGAAGAGCTTGGCGATAGAGAAATTAAGATATTAACTATCGGTCCTGCTGGCGAAAAGCTGGTCAGGTTTGCCAATGTTATGACCGGAGTGAAGGATGCCGGTGGTAGGTCAGGGATGGGTGCCCTCCTCGGCTCCAAGAACCTCAAATGTATAGCTTGCCGGGGCACTATGGACATTAAGATAGCCCACCCTCAGGAAGCATTAGACTACAATAAGACATTTATTACCCAAATAACCTCGGCTAAGGTATCCCAGACCCAAGGGAAAATAGGCACCCCATTCATCTGGGGCTCAACTAACTCATGGGGTGGAATCAGAACCAATAACTTCCAGTATAATCAGCTAGAATATTCCGATGATATTGAAGCGGAGTCACTAGATGAAGTGAACATCGGTATGGCTGGTTGCTTTGGCTGTCAGGTTCACTGCCGAGCCAGATATATCATACCCGACGGTCCTTACAAAGGGGTTTATGATGAAGGACCTGAATATACGGCACAGGGTGCTTTCTGCGGAGAGCCGGGATGTACCAAAAGGAACACCCTCTTGGTGTGCAACCACCTAGCCAATATCTATGGCATGGACCTCCTGGAAGTAGGCAGCTTAACTGCTTGGGCAATGGAACTCTACGAAAAGGGAATCCTTACTGATAAGGATACCGATGGCTTGGAATTAAGGTTTGGTAACGATGAAGCAATGATAGAGATGTGCCACCGTATCGCCCGAAGAGAAGGACTGGGCGACATTCTAGCTGAAGGCGGATTACGGGCTGCCAAGAAGATAGGCAAGGACTCCATTAAATACCTCATCCATGTCAAGGGAATGAGTAACCTCCACTCAGATGAAAGAGGAACACCATCCCTGGCTCTGGGTATAGCTACCGGTTCCAGGGGCTCCGACCACTTGAGGAGCCGACCGGCTGTTGACCTCTATCATCTGCCGGAGCCAGTGCTTAGAAAGATATATTCTACCCCTGTTGCCTATGATGGTCCATTGACCTCAGATTATAAAGACTACGAGGGGAAACCATGGCAAGTCTTCTGGCATGAGACTTGCTACGAGGCTGTGGACTGCCTGGGTATATGTAAATACCACACTACATTCCTCGCAGCCACCGGGCCCAACTTTGAGGAATGGTCTCGAGTACTTTACTACAATACCGGTCTGGAGATGTCGCCAGTGGATATCTGGACTGTAGCCGAGCGGGCTTATAATATGGAGCGGCTATTTAATCTCAGGGAAGGACTAACCAGAAAGGATGATTGGCTGAATGACCGATACTTTGATGAGCCAACCACCAGGGGCATACCTGCTGTCCAGGGTAGGACAATAGATAGAGAAAAGTTTGCCAAGATGATAGGTGAATACTATGAGCATCACGGCTGGGATGAGAATGGCGTTCCTACTCCCGAGACCCTAAAGAGGCTAGGCATAGATAAAGAGCCATCTCATGTGCTCTAGCCAGCGCAACATACTCTAAGGAGGACTAATTCATGGCTAAAGTGTTAATGATAGATTATGAGAAATGCACCGGTTGCCGATTATGCGAGCTGGTCTGTTCGGTTAAACACGAAGGGGTAAGCAACCCTGCCCGAAGCCGAATAAAGATAGTTAAGTGGGAGTGGGAAGGGCGATATGTCCCCATGAGCTGTCAGCAATGTGAGTCAGCCCCTTGTATGTCAGTATGCCCGGTAAAGGCTATATCCCGAAATGAGGAGATGGGAAGGGTGGAGATTGATTATGATGTATGTATTGGCTGCCGGATGTGTATTGCCATCTGCCCCTTTGGCGGCATGTCATTTGATACCCTAGCCAGTAAGGTAATCAAGTGCGATTTCTGTGATGGTGACCCCCAATGTGTCAGATTCTGCGAGCCTGAGGCGATACAGTATGTAGATGCTGCTGAGGTTAGCAGTGTAAAGCAGGTAGCAGCCGCAGAGAAATTCACTGGCATAATGCAAAAGGTTGCCGCAGCTATAGCCGCTGTATAGTGCAGACCCGTGCAAGAGAAGAGCTAGCCTTATTGGGGTGTCTTACATAAGATGCCCCAATAAATTAATAGTGAGTTGAAAAGATGAACAAAGATTTACCTATATGGATAATGGAACCAGAGCTAAGCCAAAAGAGGGATTCCTCAGCCAGGAAGTTATTCGAAGGCGGACAGAAAAAGGCTCTTATCCCAGAGACACCAGGCATTGACGACATCAAACAGCAGCTAAGAGAGATTCGCCAATATGCTCGCCAAAACATAGGCTCATTAGTTGAGGAGCTTAAAACCAATCTAAGCTGGGAATACCCTCAAGTAAGGGTAAAGTCGGCATTTGATAATACCGAAGCGGTAAAATATATCACTGAAATCTCGGATGGGATTAGAATCGTATCCACCAATAACTCCAGTATAGTTACCCGTGAATTGAAACCAGGACTGGTAGCCAATGGCTTCACCGTTATCAATTCCTATGTCAATGAATTTGAGGTTAAGGAAAGAAAAACCATTGATTATTGGGAGCTTCCACATCTACTTGATAAAAACCTCAGCGGGACCTTTGATACCTCCATAAAAATGGCTGGTCTCCATGATACTGAAACCAAGAAATATCTGGCGGTGCTGGGGGTAAATGCGGTATCAGCCGAGGATGGCACCGTATTCTTCCTCCAGCATTTCCACAACATCCACAATGATTTGAGGCAGGCTAAAAAGGTTATCCTTGTTATTGGTCTGGATAGAATAGTCAAAAGCAGGCAGGATGCCGCCTTCCAAACCAAATGTATGGGCATATTTGGCATGGAAAACATGTTATTGCGTATCCAGCCTGAAGCAAACAAAACACCGACTATAGCTGAGCTACCACTACTCTCGGAAGACAGTGAGAGAGAATTACACCTAATTCTCCTTGATAACGATAGAACCAGCCTGCTGCAAAGTGAATTTAAGGATTTATTCTTATGCATAGGTTGTGGGACATGTAATAGCCCTTGCCCAGCCTACCTTAGCGGTAAGCCACTTACCCCCAGAGAGCTAGTTCTGAATTTGAAAAAGCATCTATTGGAAGTAGGTTCCGAGCTGCTTAAAGCTGAGGGCGAGACGGAAGCTCCTCCCATCAGTCCTGGCAAAGCATCGGCTGACGAGGAGATAACTAAAGATGAAATCTGGGCTTGCACCACTTGCCGCGCCTGCCAGGAGGAGTGTCCGGTAGAGGTAAAGCATATTGATGCCATTATTGGCCTGAGGCAAAATCTGGTGATGGAGCAGGCTGTTATTCCCAGCACGGCTGAGGTAGCATTGAGAAGCATTGAGGCTAGAGGGCACCCCTGGCGGGGAACCACGTTCACTAGAACCGAATGGGCTCAAGGGCTAGGTATCAAGACTTTGGCTGAAGATAGTAACATTGACATCCTGTATTGGGTAGGCTGCACTGAAGCACTGGAAGACAGGAGTATAAAAGTGGCTCAAGCTATGGGCAAATTGTTAACCTTATCCGGGATTAAGGTTGGCATCCTTGGTGCTGAGGAGAGCTGCTGCGGCGAGCCAGCTCGCCGCTTGGGTAATGAGTACCTGTTCCAGATTCAGGCGGAGAAAAACATTGAACTGCTAAAGAGATATAACATAAAGAAAATAGTTACTGCCTGTCCTCACTGCTATCACACACTAAAGAATGAATACCCTCAGTTTGGGGGAGAGTTTGAGGTTATTCACCACACTCAGTTTATGGCTAACCTGCTAGAAGAAGGTAAGCTAAGAGTTATTAAAGGCAATGAGAAAGTAATAACCTACCATGACCCCTGCTATCTAGGAAGATACAACGGTATTTATGAGCCACCAAGGCAGATTTTGAATAATATGCCTGGCGTCACTGTGGTTGAGATGGAGCAGAATCGGAAAAGAAGCTTCTGCTGTGGTGGCGGTGGTGGTCGCATGTGGCTGGAAGAGCGTATTGGCAGGAGAATCAGCGAGCTACGCATTGAGCGGGCTATTGAGACCAAGGCTCAGATTGTAGCTACTGCCTGCCCCTTCTGCCTCCAGATGTTTGATGATGCAATAAAGGCAAAGGCTGTTGAAGAATCACTCAAAGTGATGGATATCGCTGAGCTAGTAAGCCTTGCTCTCAAATAAGGCAAAATCCCTACCGACCGGATAGTAACTGACCGTGGTGGCTGTAAGCTACAAATACTGGCTATAGTCAATTTCAGGAGGACTTCCATGACCATAGGCAGGCTTAACCGATTTTGGACGCTGATTACTGTTCTACTGATAGCCGTTATTGTTATTGGTGGCATAGTAGCCTGGTCAAGGTATAGCCAACCCCAGCCCATAGAGATTTCTATACCTCCAGCCCAGGAGCTACAAGGTGAGATTTACATTGGTGGTGCAGTGAGTAATCCCGGCTTCCATCCCTTAACCTCAGGGGATAGTATAGAGGCTCTAATTCAAGCTGCTGGGGGCACCACTGATGATGCCGACCTAACCGGGCTTAAAATTTACATTCCCAGGGTAGGGGAAAAGGAGCAGCCACAAAAAATCGACCTTAACCGGGCTAAAGCCTGGCTGCTAGAGGCTCTGCCCGGCATTGGCGAAGGCAGAGCTCAAGCTATCATAGCCTATCGCCAGCAAGTCGGGGCATTCCGCAACATCACTGAGCTAACCGAGGTTGAAGGAATAGGACTTGCTACCTACGAGCAGATTAAACACTTGATTACTGTATCCGACTAACACTTGGATGGAGGCTCGTGTCACTTATCTATCTAAGTTGTGCCTGGGTGGTTGGTATCTTTTTGGGGTCAAAATTCGCCCCGCCTCTAACTCTCATCCTTATCGGGCTCATTCCCCTCCCCTTTCTTTTCCTCCTTCGTCAACATCGTAAGGCAATAATTCTAATAGCAATCTGCCTTACTGCCCTCTTTGGCGGCGCTTTCTGTTATCAGGCAAGCCTGCCCTCTGGAGATGAGAGTTGCCTCCAGTTCTACAACAACCAAGAAACAGTAGAAATCAAAGGGATGGTGAAAGCCGACCCTGAAGTTAGGGATAAATCTACTCATATCCGTCTATCAGCTACAGAAATAAAACGGGATAAAGGGTGGCAAGAGGTATCTGGGGATGCTCTGCTATTTGTGCCCAGATACCCCACCTATGAGTATGGCGATGTGCTCCTGGTAAAGGGAAAGCTAGAGACACCACCACAGCTTGATGACTTTGATTATGAAGATTATCTAGCTCACCAGGGAATCTATTCCACCATGCTCTACCCCGAAATAGAAATTTCGGAAAGAGGAAAAGGGGTTAAGCCGCTGGAATGGGTTTACTCATTAAGAAACGGTCTATCCCAAACCATGGCTGAGGTTCTGCCTGAGCCACAGGCATCGCTAGCCCAGGGTATTATCTTGGGCAAGAGAGGCACAATTCCCGCATCAATCAAAGCCGATTTTGCTCACACCGGGACCGCCCATCTACTGGCTATCTCTGGTCTCCACCTCAGCATCGTAGCTGGCATCCTGCTTAGCATCGGTATATGGCTCTTTGGCAAAAGGCGCTATACTTATATCTGGCTGGCACTGGGCACAATCTGGCTTTATGCTTTAATTACCGGCATGCACCCTCCGGTAGTCCGAGGGGCAATTATGGCTAGCCTGTTCTTCAGTGCTGAGCTTCTGGGCAGGCAGCGCACCGCCATTACCTCCCTGGCTTTTGCTGCCGCCATAATGGTAGGCATTAACCCACAAATCCTGTGGACTGCCTCCTTCCAACTGAGCTTTCTGGCTATGGCTGGTTTAATCTTTCTTGCTCCCCCTCTCATGACCCAGGGGAGAAGGGGGATTATTGCTACCATGGGTGAAGAGGGGGTAGGCGTATCTTTAGCCAATATTGTTACTGACAGCTTCAGTATAACCTTGGGGGCAATCATAGCGGTGTGGCCAGTCGTTGCCTACTATTTTGGCATTGTTTCATTTGTTGCTCCCCTAGCCACACTCCTCGCCCTGCCAGCACTGCCCGGTATCATTGTCGCCGGGGCTCTGGCTGGATTCGTAGGGCTTGTTGCTTTGCCCGCCGCCCAGGTTATAGGTTGGCTTGCCTGGCTGTTCGTTTCATATATGCTCCTGATAGTGAATGGTTTTGCCTCTCTCCCCATATCATCCATTGAGGTAGGCTCGGTTGACACCACCCTGATATTGGTTTACTATCCAGCCCTTGCCGCAGCCATCTGGCTCGGCAGCAATAGGAAGAGATTGGGGGACCGGATGTCCAAAATTACAACCTGGCTAAAGTCAGAGGCAAGTAAGTCCACCGACCTTGTTTCCCGATTACCCAAGAGATAGGTTATCCCACCATTAGTGGTGCTAGCTATTCTGGCATCGGTTGCTGCCGCCACTATGCCCGATGACGAGCTTCATGTAAGCTTTCTTGACATCGGTCAAGGCGATGCCATCCTGATTCAAAAGGGAAATCAGCAGGTTCTGATTGACGGTGGACCCAGCCCCCAAGCCATAAGCCTGGAACTGGGCGATAAAATGCCCTTCTGGGATAGAACCATAGAATTGGTGGTGTTGACACACCCGCACTCCGACCACATCACCGGATTACTGGAGGTTCTACAGCGATACAAGGTGGAACGAGTGCTCTATCCCGACTTAGATTGCCAATTGCCTTTATATCAGGAATGGCTCAGGTTAGTTGAGGAAAAAGATATTGAATGCACCCTAGTTCAGGCGGGACAGCAGATTGATTTGGGCGAAGGAGTTGTGATAAAGGTGCTCCATCCCGGAATGCCTCTTTTAACTGGCACCGGGTCTGATATAAACAATAATAGCGTGGTATTGCACCTGATTATGGGGAGGGTGAGCTTCCTGCTGGCTGCTGATATAGAGCAGGAGGCTGAATTTGAGCTTATTGCCCAGGGAGCCGATTTAAGCGGCACTGTGCTCAAGGTTGGTCATAGCGGTTCAAATACCTCCACCACCCCAGAATTTCTAGCGGTGGCTAACCCTCTGGTGGCGGTTATCTCGGTGGGGGATAACCCCTTTGGTCACCCCAGCCGTGAGGTTGTGGAGAGACTAAAGGAAAAGCTAGGCTCAGAAAACATATACCGCACCGATGAGCAAGGAACCATAGAATTCATCACCGATGGGGAGAGGCTGTGGGTGAAGACGAAATTGTGATAAAATGTAACTAGCAAGATTGGCAGAGGATAGCTAAGGTTACAAACGATGGCGCAAAGACTTCCCAGAGTATCTTGGAAGGAATGTGATAGGGTTCTCAAAAGAGATGGTTGGTATGAAGTCAGGCAGTCAGGTGACCATCATCACTACGCTCACTCTACAAAGTTAGGACTAGTTACCATCCCTGAAAGAGCTACTTTAGTTATGCCTTTGCTCAAAAACATTTTGAAACAGGCAGGAATAAGTAATGAGCAATTTATCAAGCTACTCAAGGGGAGGGATTAAGAATGGTCAAGGAATATGAATATACTGTAGTCTTAGAATATGACAAGGGGATTGGAGAATATGCTGCTCTTGTTCCTAGCTTGCCCGGATGCACCAGCCAGGGCAAGACCCGCGAAGAAGCCCTGGCTAATGTGCGGGAAGCAATCCGAGGTCATATAGAGGCACTACGCCAGCTAGGGCGTGACATCCCTGTTGAGAACCGAGTGAAGATAGCTGTTTAGCAGATTGATGGTTAATCTTCTTTCTTTCGCTGAGAAGTAGCTTGTAGGCTAGTGCCCATTGAAACGAGCTCTCTAAACTGCTGAATTTTGGCGGTTGTCTTCTCGAGTTTGTCCATCTTCTCTTGCAAGTCTGCTTTGCCTTCTGCGTCATCTCTTTCATCAAAATGAGCAATGCTTTCAACTAGAACATGCTCTACCGTTGACTCGATGACGGGAAGTAACATAGTAAAGGTCTCACTCTAAATTTGACTTCTAATAGGCTCAACAATTGGTGTATCCAGTTTCCTCAACTCGTCATCGGCAATCTTCAATTCTACTTTTACCCAATCCAGACAGCTCACCACTAAGGCTAACTCATTGGGCATAAGGAAAAGCTTAATCAAACCATGCTTGAGTGCTGACTTCTCTCGTTCATTCATGCTGTAACCTCCCACGTGTCCAATCCGACCTTCCTTATAGCAATTCGGTCTGACCCAAGTCTAAATTTGTTGCAGGCTAAAGTCAACAAATGCTTCTACAGCCCTCGAGAATCACCTCACACTCGCCACAATCGCTGTGGAGCTTGGCATACTTCCCCCACAATAAATCCCCCTAACCTTTTCATTCCATCTGCGTTATAGTATAGTAGAATAGGGATAATAAAGGGGGAGGCTTTGTTATGAAAAGGCTGATAATAGGACTGGTGCTGGTGGCGTTACTGCTGGTGCCGGTTTCCTGCGCTAAAGCACCAGAGATGGTAGCACCACCAGCAGAAGAGGCAATGCCACCCCCAATGCCAGAAAGTGATGAGGCATATAGAGGGCCTGGGGCTTTGCCCTCAACAGCAGAGGAGCGGATGATTGTCCGCACCGGCGAGATGTCGCTGGTAGTGGAGGAGGTAACTCAAGCCTGTGATGATATAGCCCAGCTTGCGACAAGTTATAATGGCTATGTAGTATCGTCCCGAATTTCAGGGGAGGAAGAGGAGATGAGGGGGTGGATTTCTATTCGGGTGCCTGATGGGAGGTTTAACCAGACACTGGCTGAACTCAGGGAGCTGGCAGTAAGGGTAACCTCAGAGAGCACCAGCAGCGAGGATATAACCGAGGAGTATGTTGACCTGGAATCCAGGCTCAAGAACGCCGAGGCAACAGAGCAGCAATACTTAGCCCTCCTGGAAAAAGCCGAGGATGTGGAGGACATCCTCAGAATTTATGAAAGTCTGTCCCGGGTGCGCAGTGAGATAGAGCAAATCAAGGGTCGGATGCAATATCTGGAGCGAAGCTCATCAATGAGCCTGATTTCGGTGCGTCTGGAGCCAGAGGCTACAGCTAAGCCGTTGGTTCGCGCCGGCTGGAGCGCATTAGAAGCACTCAAATCTGCTGTCAGAGGGATTGTTATTGCCGGGCAATGGCTTGGCACTTTAGCTATCTGGCTGATAATCTTCATCCCTATCTGGGGAACCATACTTGGCATCATCTATTGGCGCCGCCACAGGCGGTAGATAAAGGGATGACATGGTGAGCATTAAACCTGTTTAACTGGGCAAAAGCCGCCTTATAATCTCTTCCTGACTCAAACCATCAATAGTTATGACCTTATTCCTAGAGGTATGACCCTTTACGATGGTTAAGGTGTCTTTGCCCACAGCCAACTTTTGACTAAGAAAAGCTATTAATTCTCTATTGGCTTTACCCTTGACTGGTGGCGCCGATATCTTTACCAGCAATACCCCATCAATAAAGCTTACCACTTCATTCCTAGCAGCATTGGGGTGAACTAGCAGTGAAATTTTAGCCACTCTCTTAGAAATAGACACAATAATTCGTCTACTTAATTAGCACAGCCGATAAGCTTGGCTATTACTACTCAGTGCGACCTGCAGCAAAGGCGATAGTGGCTAAAAATAGAATTACTGATAGCACAAACCAAAACATCCAAGTAAGTTCTGCCCCGAACAACGGAACTACCTCGGTTGCAGTAATAATGCCCATCACCATACACAGCCCAGCAAGGGTACCAAAAGCCCAGGCTAATATTCCCATAATGGAACCTCCTTCCTACAAAGTCATTTTTTCTCTACCCTACTTATGCCACCAATGGCTAGGCTATCTGAAATAACCTTGTGCTTTATTTTAGCTCATAGTTACTATATAATGAAAGGCTGGCTAGCCCAGGTCAATTTATTAAAGGTAATAATAACATGAAGCTGATAAAAAATCTATACTTTTACCCAGAAAAGGGAATGATGGACTGCAATACCTATGTGATTAAGGATGACCTCAGCATTATCATAGACCCTGGACTTACTCAATTCCTACCAGAACTACTCCAAGATTTG
>JAUWIX010000019.1 GCA_030608005.1 Dehalococcoidia bacterium | reverse complement strand
GGCGAAGCCCCCTCTTAAAACTATTTCCCCCTTCCCCTCTAGGGGAAGGGGGTCAGGGGGATGGGGTCAATGCCACGGAGAAACGAAACATGATAATCTGTGTCACCCATCTATCTGAACAAGCTCACACTTGTCAGCCTTGACAGTAAGTATTTGGCTCTGCTTATAATGAACTCAATTGCTAGGGTTAGCACCGTGGTGATGAGTATGTATTTTCCCTAACAATAAGCGGTTGACTACGGAAGGAGGTGACTTGGAATACTTTTTAACTGAACAGCAAAAAGAAGTCAAGAGTCTGATACGAACGATTGCTGAGGAAAAGGTATTGCCGGTGCGGGCAGAGCTTGATGAAAAGGAGGAGTTCCCCTGGGCTATAATGAAAGTCCTCGCTGATACTGATATGTTCCGTGTTTATATTCCTGAAGAGTATGGGGGGTTGGGTGGTGGCATTCTCGCTCTGTGTTTGGTGGTGGAGGAGCTAAGCCGGGTATGTAGTGGTGTGGCTGTCAGCTATGCCGCTAGTGCTCTGGGAACATTAACACTGCTGGAGTATGGTACTGAGGAGCAGAAGCGGAAGTACTTACCAGATATAGCCTCCGGGAAGAGGCTAGCCGCCTTTGCTTTAACTGAGGCAACAGCAGGCAGTGATGCCAGCGCCATAAAGACAACCGCTACGCGGGCTAGCGCAGGATATATCCTTAACGGAACTAAACAGTTTATCACCAACGGCGGTGAGGCTGAGCTCTATACTGTTATTGCCTTGACTGCCAAGGAAAGAGGCGCCCGTGGCGCCAGTGCTTTTTTGGTAGAGAAGGGCACACCAGGCTTCTCCTTCGGCAAGAAAGAGAAAAAACTGGGCATTCGCGCTTCTGCAACCAGGGAACTGGTTTTTGAAGATTGCCTGGTCCCCGAGGAGAATATGATTGGTCGGGAGGGGATGGGCTTTATTATGACCATGAGGCTATTAGACCGCTCCCGTCCCGGTTTAGGGGCTCAAGCACTTGGACTAGCTCAGGGAGCCCTGGAGGCAGCAGTGGACTATGCCCGGAGGCGTATTCAATTTGGACACCCGATTATTGCCCAGCAAGCGGTCCAGCAGATGCTGGCTGATATGGCTATTCAGGTGGAAGCAGCTAGAGCACTGGTTTACGCCACTGCCAGGACGATAGATAGCGGGGCTAAGAACTTCACCCAAGAGTCGGCTATGGCTAAGGTCTTTGCCTCAGACACGGCGATGAGAGTTACTACTGATGCGATGCAGATTTTTGGTGGTGTTGGTTACATGCGAGATTATCCTATTGAGAAGATGTTTAGAGACGCCAAGATTACTCAGATATATGAAGGTACCAATCAGGTGCTAAGAAGTGTCATTGCCTTTGAACTGAGGAAGAAAAAGTGGAAGTCGGATTAAATATGACCGACAAAGGTTCCAGCGGACAGGCTAGGGAGTTTGTTGTGAGAAACCCAGACCCACGGTATGAATATGCGCAAAGGTGGTTTAAGCGTAGTATTACCCAAAAGAATCCTTTTGACACGTTTTTCTATCTGTGGATAGCTCTGATTATTGCGGCTAGATATGGCACGCAGCGGGAACCAGAGGACAATGACGGAAATACGGTGAAAGAATATTTCCGCCGAAACAGCAATTACGTGCTTTCAGTCATGAGTAAGGAGGCTAGAATAATCGCTCAGTTGTGTGCGAGGCGAGGAACGGAACGAGGGATGATAGTTGAGACCTACGGGCAGCGAAGAGAAAGACGAAGAGGATTGTTTGATAAGTTCGCTTGCGCATACGATGACCTCACAGATCAAGAAAAGGTGGAGACCCTTGCCGAAATAATAAACCAAGTTCGGAACAATCTCTTTCATGGTAGGAAGGTTTACAATGATAAACAAGACCGTGAATTGCTTGAGCTTGTTAATCCATTGATTAGCTCAGTTATAACAACTATCGAACAATTCCACCATTAGAGTGAGCTGTAACTCCTAGTATAGGTTGTATTAAGGTAAGTTTGAAGGGGCGAAGCCCCTCTTTTTATTATCCCTCCCCCTCTCCTTTGAAGGAGAGGGGGACACAGGGGGTGAGGTAGGTAACCAAATACTCTATAAGCTTGACAGTAGCTGGGTGGCTCGGCTTATAATAAGCTGACTTCCGTTGGAGTGGAGGTGGGGGGCGATGCAGATAAATGTAGCCCAGCAGCTTAGGGCAGCTATAGGCTCAATACGGGATTATGAGGTCAGCGATATTGTAGATGTTGTCGGTGATGGCAACGGCAGGCTGGTTCAAGGTGAGGTTAGGTTGATGCGCACTGACCGGGGCATCCTGGTTAAGGGCATATTAGATACTGAGGTTGAACTTACCTGTAGCCGATGCTTGAGCTTGTTCCATTGCCCTCTAACTCTAAATATTGAAGAGGAATATTTTCCTACTACGGATGTAGTTAGTGGTGCTTCTCTCCCTCTGCCTGATGAGCTTGGCTGTTTCACTATTGATGAGCATCATATTCTTGATTTAACTGAGGCGATACGTCAGTGTGCGCTACTGGCTATTCCTATGAAACCGCTTTGTCGTGAAGGTTGCGCCGGGTTATGTCCCGATTGTGGTCACAATCTTAACCAGGGAGCTTGTAATTGCCCGCCTCAGGGAGCAGACTCTCGCTGGTCTGAGTTGAATAAATTGGCTTCATCCAGCGATGACTTGATGAGCCAGGAGAAAGGAACGGAATAGGTTATGGGAGCTTTGCCCAAGCGAAAATATGCTAAGGCGCGTCAGGGTAAGAGGCGCAGTCATCTTGGATTAGCCTTACCCCCTTTGGACTATTGCCCTCAGTGTCATAGTCCTAAGCTATCTCACCATGTTTGCCCTATTTGTGGAAGCTATGCTGGCAGGGAGGTCATCGAGGTTAAAAGCCCGAAAAAGAAGGCTGGTTGATGACCTATGACTGGCAACAGGGTTAGAGCTGCTTTCTTGGCTATCTGGTTTTTGCACTGGTTTGGAGGGGAGTTGCTTGATGCTTAGAACGGCTATTTGTGACCTGTTCAGCATTGAGCATCCCATCATTCAGGGGGGGATGATGTGGGTGGGCACGGCTGAGCTGGTTTCGGCTGTTTCCAACGCCGGCGGATTGGGTATTATTGGCGCCGGTAATTCTGAGCCAGATTGGGTAAGGCAGCAGATACGCTTAAGCAGGCAGCTAACCAGTAAGCCATTTGGAGTAAATATCATCATGCTCTCGCCCTTTATGGAGCAGGTTATGGAGGTAGTTTTGGAGGAGAAGGTGGCTGTGGTTGCTTTCGGCGCTGGTAATCCTGAGATTTACATTCCCAGATTTAAGCAGGCGGGGATAAGGGTGATGTCGGTGGTCGCTAGCGTTGCTTCGGCTAGGCGATTGGAGCGAGTGGGTGTGGATGCTATTGTGGCGGAGGGTATGGAGTCTGGGGGGGAGGTGGGGGAAACAACCACCATGGTTCTAGTCCCTCAGGTGGTGGATAGTGTCCAAATACCGGTAGTGGCTGCTGGCGGTATTGCCGATGGGCGTGGTCTGGCGGCTGCCTTGGCTCTGGGGGCTCAGGGTGTCCAGATGGGCACACGCTTTATCTGTAGTGATGAGTGTATTGCCCACCCTAGGTTTAAGGAGAAGATTGTCAAGGCGGGCGACCGCTCTACAGTGGTTACCGGGCGGACTACAGGGTATGCGGTGCGTTGCCTGGAGAATAGGATGACACAGCAACTCCTGGCCCTGGAGAAGGCTGGGGCAACCAAGCAGGAGCTTAATTGGTTCAGCCGGGGTAGAACCTATCTGGGCTTGGTTGAGGGCGACCTTGATGAGGGCTCGCTACTATCTGGACAGAGTGCTGGACTGATAAAGGAAATTAAACCGGTTAAGGTTATTATAGAGGAGATAATAGCTGAGGCTGAGGCAATAATTAGGACTATGGGGAAAAGGATGAGCCGTGGCTGAGCCGATGAAGATAGCCTATGTCTTTCCTGGGCAGGGTTCTCAGTGGGTAGGCATGGGGCGCGACCTTTACCATAATTTTGATTCGGCTAAAGCAGTCTTTGAGCAGGCTGATGAGGCTTTGGGATTCCCCCTGTCCCGACTATGCTTTGAGGGTCCAGAGGATGAACTTCGCCAGACGAGCAATGCCCAGCCAGCGATAGTAACTGTCAGCTTTGCCTGCTTGGAGGCTACCCGCGATGTGAGCGCTGGCGATGGATTACCCCCGGCCAGCTTTGTTGCTGGCCACAGCCTGGGCGAGTATGCGGCGCTGGCAGCGGCTGGGGTGCTTGATTTTGCCACCACCGTTTATCTGGCTCGGGAGAGGGGACGGCTGATGCACGAGGCCGGTCAGATAGTACCCGGGGGCATGGCGGCAATAATTGGGCTTGATGAACCGCCGCTGAGAGAGGTGTGCGAGCAGACTGGCACTCGCATTGCCAATATTAACTGCCCCGGTCAGATAGTAGTTAGCGGAGCAGAGGACAATTTGACTCAAGCTATGGATTTGGCTAAAGCCAGAGGGGCATATCGCGTCATTCGGTTACAGGTAAGTGGCGCCTTTCATACCCCACTGATGCAGCCGGCGGTTGACGGCATGGCTGAGATTATGAGCAGTCTCTCCTTTCAGCAACCAGTTATTCCCATTATAGGTAATACTACTGCTCAGCCATTGACCACTGTTGAATCGATTAAACAAGAGCTACTCAGGCAGTTGTGTAATTGTATTCAATGGCAGCGTTCTGTTGAGTATATGGCAAGTGATGGGGTGTCTACCTTTATTGAGCTCGGACCGGGGAGAGTGCTGGCTGGTCTAATTAAGCGAATAGATAAAAATGTCAAAATTGTGAACATAGGTGATGCCGACGCTGTCAGGAATATCATGGCTGTTGAGCAAGGGTTTTGAAGGGGCAAAACCGCACTTTTCTCCTTTGAAGGAGACTAACCTAACGGGGCGTCTAAGAGGGGCGTCAGCCCCTCTAACATAACTAACTCCCCCTCTCCTTTGAAGGAGAGGGGGATACAGGAGGAGAGGTAGAATGAATCTTTCCAATAAAATAGCTATAGTCACTGGCAGCGGTCGGGGCATAGGGCGGGCGATTGCCCTGAAATTGGCTGAGGTCGGCGCTACCGTGGTGGTCAATGATATAGGTGATGTCCAGCCACTTGAAGCCGTAGCCCAGGAAATTGGGGCTATGGGCGGGCAGAGCTTGCCCATTCTAGCTGATGTCAGCTCATCATCAGATGTCGCCCGGCTGGTGGAAGAAACTATAGCTGCCTATGGCAGGATTGATATTCTGGTCAATAATGCTGGCATTGCCCGGGACCAGCTCCTGCTGCGGATGTCGGAGGAGGACTGGGACAGGGTATTGAATGTCAACCTGAAGAGTGTCTTCCTCTGCACCAGAGCCGTGTTGAGGCATATGGTTAAACAGCGCTGGGGTAGAATTATCAGCATTGCCAGTATTGTTGGTATTGTGGGCAACCCGGGACAGGCTAACTATGCTTCAGCCAAAGCCGGCATTATTGGCTTTACCCGGACTGTTGCCAAGGAGGTGGCTTCCCGTGGCATTACGGCTAATGCTATTGCCCCCGGCTTTATTGATACCGATATGACCCAGCGATTAAAAGAGGAATGGAAGCAGGAGCTTAAAAGGCAGATTCCTCTGGGCTACTTTGGCTCTCCCCGTGATGTGGCTGAGGCAGTCGCCTTTCTTGCTTCTGAAGAGGCAGGCTATATCACCGGACAGGTCCTAAATATAGACGGAGGCATGGCAGCATCCTGGCTGTAGCCGCTGGACTAACCAGGGTTAGATTAGGTAATGTTCACCTATTGCACAATTAAAATGAAATGCTATAATGTTAGATTAAGTTTGGGGGATAATTTATGGGGGCGCGACGGAAAGCTCGGGTGATAGCCCTTCAGGTATTGTATGAGGTCGATTCTGTAGGGCATGATATAGAGAGCACCTTAGCTCATCTTTTGGCTGAAGGAAGGCTGCCCGAGGAGAATGTTGCCTTTGCCCGAGGGTTGGTCAGTGGTGTTATCCAGAATAAAGAGAAGATTGACCAGCATATCAGGAACTTTGCCACTGCCTGGCCATTGGAACAGATACCCATCGTGGATAGGAATATTCTGAGACTTGCAATATTTGAGATTTTGCTTGATAATAATGTGCCAGTTAAGGTAGCTATAAACGAAGCGGTTGAATTAGCCAAGATGTTTGGCAGTGATAACTCACCAAAGTTTGTTAACGGAGTCTTAGGCTCGGTTAGCGCACTTGTCAGTAGGTAAAAAGCTTTTAGATAGGGAGGTAAGAGAATGCCCACAGTTTTTGAGCGGATAAAGAAGATAGTTGTTGAGCAGTTAGGCGTGGAGGAAGGGGAGGTGGTGCCGTCAGCTAGCTTCATTGATGATTTAGGTGCTGATTCTCTGGATTTGGTAGAGTTGATAATGTCATTAGAGGAGGAGTTTAGCAATCCATCCCAGAAGGTTGAGATACCGGACGAGGATGCTGAAAAGATAGTAACCGTTCGGGATGCCATTGATTATATTCATGACCATGGCATTAAGGATGACTAAATAGCGAAGTCACCGATTGCCCCGGCTACGCACCCCCCTGAGGTAGTTGAGTACCTTTAGCTACCTTTTTGTCCGCTAGCTTTCTCGGTCCCTTTAAGTCCTACAGTGTCCTCAATTGGTGTCCTAATATATTTCTCAAAAACCTTGCGGAAATGGTATCCATAGACGGCAAGACTTATGGATATAGGAAAAGACCGAGGATGCCTCAGCAACGTCGAAACAAATAGCTTCCAGTAATACCTTCTACCCCTTTCCTTGATACCCAAAAACCACATAGATTTAATAAATGCCGTGATATGGTAGAATTGTAGTTTGCCCTTTCTTTTTCCCCGAGGTTTATACTCGTTTAGAAATGTCTTGACCCGTTCGTAAAATTGCTTGGGGGAATAAATTGTGTCTAGGATGTGCTTATAGCCATTAATGAGCGTTTCGTAGTTCATTTTAGGAACGAAGTTGAGTGAGCAGTCGGTATTGTCACCAGAAATATTCTTTAATAGGCGGTTCTCTAGTTTCAAACGTTGGTATAGTCTGGTGCCAGGAGGGGCATTTAGCAAACCAACCATTGCCGTAACGATACCGCTCTTTTGAATGAAACTAATTTGGCTCTTAAAGATGGAAAGCGGGTCACTATCAAAACCGACAATAAATCCTCCCTGCACCTCTAAGCCATGATTTTGAATCTTCTTGACCGAAGCCACTAAATCACGATTTATATTGGTAAACTTATTACACTCAACCAAACTTTCTTCGTTTGGGGTTTCAATGCCAACAAATACGGTGCTAAACCCTGCCTCCACTATCAATCGTATCAATTCTTCATCATCAGCAAGATTTATAGATGCTTCCGTAGAAAAGGCAAAGGGATACCTTTTCCCTTTCGCCCACTCAATCATTGCCGGCAGAATTTCCGTCTTTAGTTTCCTCTTATTACCTATGAAATTATCATCAACAATAAATACCCCACTTCGCCACCCCTGACTGTATAATGCCTCCAGTTCTGCCAGCATCTGGACTTTATCTTTGGTTCGCGGCTTATGCCCGTTTAGTATGATAATGTCGCAAAACTCACAGTTGAACGGGCAGCCTCGAGAATACTGGATATTCATTGATGAATATTTTTTCATGTTGATAAGTGACCACAGGGGGATGGGGGTTTTGGTTATGTCTGGTCGTTCGCTGGACGTGTAAATACGCTGGACACATCCCCTCTTTAAATCTTCCAGAAATGGCGGTAGCGTAACTTCACCCTCATTAAGCACAAAGTGGTCTATCCCATCAAATTCTTCATACCCAGTAGTAAACAGAGGACCGCCGGCAACAAGCTTGGTGCCCAGCTTGTTACATTGGGCAATGACTTCCCTCACCGAATCCCGTTGCACCACCATGGCACTGATAAACACATAATCAGCCCACCTGATGTCCTCATCAGTCAGGCTGGTTACATTCATATCTACCAGCTTTTTCTCCCACTCACCGGGGAGCATTGCCGCCACAGTTAATAAGCCCAGCGGCGGGAAAGACGCCTTTTTAGCAACGAATTTTAGGGCGTGCTTAAAACTCCAGAAAGTGTCCGGATACTGCGGATAAACAAGTAGTATTTTCAAATTGGTCTCCTTTTAATTCAGTCCGACCAGTAAAAGTTCTGCCTATTATAGCACCTTTTCTTTCATAAAGCTAAGGAGGCTTGAGATTATCTATCAACCCCATCCCCTTAATCCCCTTCCCCTTATCAAGGGGAAGTCCTCCTTATGGAAGGATAAAAAGAGGGGTCGACAGAGTCGCTCCCCAGAGGCGAGTCGCCGTGGCGACCTCAGGTGAGCTTCGCCCCTCTTAAACTCCGAGTAGGGAAGCCCCCTTTTGAAGTAGTAGTTCCTCGCGCTCTTTTAAGAAGTCCTCAAATCCAGCCACGGTCAGCTAGCTTTCTTCTATAACTATTCGTTTTATGGTATCACCCGCCTCGATTTTTAGGAGGATATCCATTCCCTCTATTAGCTGACCAAATACCGAGTGCTTACCATCAAGGTGGTGCTGGGGAGAATAGGTAATGAAAAACTGGCAGCCATTGGTATTGGGACCGGAGTTAGCCATTGAGAGAGCGCCGGTAACATGGGTATGCTCGGTGAATTCATCCTCAAAGGAGTAACCGGGGGTACCAGCTCCGCTTCCAGTAGGGTCTCCTCCCTGAGCCATAAAGTCAGGGATGACGCGATGGAATGTAGTGCCATCATAGAATCCCTCACGGGCGAGGAATACAAAGTTGTTGACGGTTACCGGAACATCGCTGGCGAATAGCTCCAGTACCAGGTTCCCCTTTTCGGTTTCAATGGTAGCAGTGTATTGCTTGCTGGTATCAATCGTCATCGGCGGCGGGGCTGAGTAAGTTTTAGGCTTCGGTGCTTCCCCGGCACATGCTGCCAAAGGGAGTATCGCCGAAAGCAAAATAATGCTGGCTATTCGGGGTAGACTCTTAGTTGTCATCAATCCACTTTCTCCTTACTGTAATTCTTATCTGCATATAAAGTAGCTACTTTTAGATTATTTTTCAACCCCATCCCCTGTTTCCCCTTCCCCTTAATAAGGGGAAGGGGAAGAAATTTAAAAAGAGGGGCTTCGTCCCTCTTGGAGTGCCTGTAGGCTCTTGACAGCGAGGGGTCGACGGATTAAAGTGTCAAATAATAGGTTGGTGTAGGATGTGTAGGAAGTAGAAATGCCAGTTGTTCAATTTTCAGACAAAGATATAGATGAACTGATTGCAGTTCCGAAATACCTTCCGGCCGATTACAGAAGTCGTTTGCGGACGCGGGCTCGCACCTACTCTGATAAGCATGAGGAAGGGCAGCTTGAAATAGACGTACAAGATAAAGGAACATTTAGGATTATTATTAGAAAAAACCGTATTAATCCGTTGGATTTTAGTGCAATCCTTGGTTATATACCTCCAGAACGGCTGAGATTATTTCGTCTACGCAGATATAATGGTGTGCATAAACACACAAATAAGATAGAGAGAAATTCGTTTCGTGACTTTCATGTTCACTATGCTACACAGCGGTATCAGGAAGCTGGTTGGGATATAGATGCCTATGCAGAACTAGCTGAAAATTATACCACTATAGATGGTGCTTGGGAGTTATTATTGGATGAGTGTAACTTCATAAGGCCCGAGGCGGAAAGAATCCAGCCCAAAATGCTATAATGAGGGTAGTGATATGAATACAGCAGATATAGAACAAGACTTCCAGAAGAAGGTTTGCGATGAGGTTCATCTCTCACCAGAAGGCTTGATGCGCTACGTTGTTGACCACCCTTTTACTTTTGATGATGGAGACCATTATGTAGTTTATCTTAGAAATGTAGCTGGAGAATGGGAACTGAGTGATGAAGGGCACACTATTATGCACCTTAGCTACGAGGCTATAGACCTACATAAAGGTAGCTATAAGGAAATTATTGACAATACAGTAAGCGCATTCGGGCTTGCAAACCGTGAAGGTGAGCTTACATTGTCCATCCCAGAGATGAGATTTGGGGATGCCTTATTCTCATTTATTCAGGCGTTGGTGAAAATCTCAGATGTGAAGTATTTAGAACGGGAAAGAGTGCGGTCATTATTCATGGAGGAGTTTAGAGGATTTCTGACTGAAAAAGTATCTGAGAGTAGGCGAAAGTTTGAATATCATCATCCTCAAATTGACCCACGTCGTATATATCCGATTGATTGTCGCCTTGAAGCCAGAACTAAGCCCCTATTTGTCTTCGGTATAACTAACGATAGCAAATGCCAGACTGCTACCAACATTATTTATTGGTGGGAGAAACAGGAAGAACCTTTTAGCGTAATGGCTATTTATGAAAATATGGAGGAAATAAATAGTAAGATTCTGGCGCGCTTTAGTGACGTTTGTGGCAAACAATTCTCCAATCTGCCTACAAACAGAGACCGGATTACTTCCTTTATTGAAGAAAGTCTTGATGGCGGTAGATAGTAAGGAAGTGGAGACAGGGTAAATCAAACGGCGTTGCTTGGTTTTCTGCTACTTGCCAATAGACTATTAGCACAACTCACCCCACCCTTTTTAATATACCCTCCAAAACCTCCTGCCACCCCTCCATTCTCTTGTAGCTCAAGCTAATCTGCCTCACGCCCATCTTGACCCCATCGGGGAGGTTGAGTGCTCGTTGCGCTGGGGTGAACTGCATCCCCTCAAATAATCTGAGCACGATTTGCCTGTCCTCAGTAGTAATGGACTCAATGCTGGCTTTAGACGCCAGAATTTTGATTCTGAGGGCGTACAGCAGGTTTCTAGCTTCCGGTGGTGGAGCGCCAAACCGGTCGCTGAATTCCTGAGCTATAGCCTCCACCTGCTCCACCTCGTCCAGCTTCGCCAGGCTCTGGTAGAGGCTCAGCCTGGTGTTGACATCAGCTACATATTCCTCGGGGATAAAGGCTGCCAGTGGTAGGTCTAGGGTGGGGGGTGGCAGGCGCGATGGCTTGGCTGCTTTTTCGGTAACGCCAGCCTGTCTTGCCTTTTGCTCCTCTACTGCCTCTGCCAGCAGCCGACAGTAAAGGCTGAAGCCAACAGCGCTGATAAACCCGCTTTGCTTTACCCCCAGCAGGGTCCCTGCCCCCCTGATCTCCAGGTCTTTCATGGCAATGCCAAAGCCCGCCCCCAGCTCGGTGGCTTCAAATATGGTCTTTAGTCGCTTCTCAGCAGTTGGGGTCAGGTGTTTCCCCCGGTCAAACAGGAAGTAGGCATGGGCAAGATTGGCGCCTCGCCCCACACGCCCCCGCAGTTGATATAGTTGGGTCAGACCAAATTTATCCGCTCTGTTGACAATCAGGGTATTGACATTGGGCATATCCAGTCCTGATTCAATGATGGTGGTGCATACCAGGATATCGCTGTTGCCTCTGGCAAAGTCAGCCATCACCCTCTCCAGCTCTGCCTCCGGCATCTGACCGTGGGCGATGGCTATTTTTGCCTCAGGTATCAGGGACTGAAGCTTGCCAGCGATAAAATCTATGCTTTGAACCCGATTGTGAACAAAGAAGACCTGCCCATTGCGTTCCAGCTCTCTAAGAATAGCCTCTCGGATTAGCCGCTCGTCATATTCGGCAACATAGGTTTTGATGGGAAGGCGTTGCTCAGGGGGAGTCTCCATAGTGCTCATATCTCTCACTCCCACCAGCGACATGTGAAGGGTGCGGGGAATGGGGGTGGCGCTCAGGGTCAGGGCATCTACCTCCTGCCTCAATCTTTTAAGGTGTTCCTTATGGGCGACACCAAAGCGTTGCTCTTCATCAATAATTAGCAGCCCCATGTTTTTGAATACCACATCCTTTTGTAATAAACGGTGGGTTCCAATGCAGATGTCCACACTGCCATCAGCTAGCCCATCAGTGATAGCCTGTTGCTCTCTCGGCGTCTTAAATCGGCTTAAAACCTCAATTCTTACTGGGAAGGCGTCCAGCCTCTGGCTGAAGGTGGCGAAGTGCTGTTGAGCAAGGACGGTGGTCGGCACCAGCACCGCCACCTGCTTATTGTCCATCACTGCCTTGAAGGTGGCTCGGATGGCTACCTCGGTTTTGCCATAGCCCACATCCCCACAGACCAGCCTGTCCATAGGTTTGGCTTTTTCCATATCCTCTTTTACTTGTTCCTGAACCTCTATCTGGTCCGGGGTCTCAACATAGGGGAAGGAAGCCTCAAGCTCTTGCTGCCATACTGTATCCCGGGAAAAGGCAAAGCCGGGGACGACCTCTCGGGCGGCATAGAGGGCTAGTAGCTCCTGGGCAACATCTTCCACCGATTCCCTGACCCTTTGCTTGGTTCGTGTCCATTCCTGAGTGCCCAGTCGGTTCAGCGCTGGTGGCTGTTCACCGCCTCCTATGTAGCGGTTGACACGGTCTATCTGGTCGGTGGGGACATAGAGTGTATCGCTGGCGGCATATTGTAGAACCAGGTATTCCTTTTCGCTGTTGTCGGTGCTCATTTTAGTAACACCAGCAAACTTGGCAATCCCATGTTCAACATGCACTACATAGTCACCCGGAACTAAGTCAATGAGGAACTTGTGGTGTGGCACGGGTCTTCTTTTTATTAGCCGCCGTTGCTTAATAAAGCCAAAGATTTCAGCATCGGTGAACAGGTGGGTTTCATTATTCATCACCCAGCCCTCAGACAGTAAGCCCTGAACCAGGGTCAGTGAGCCAGGAGGGGGTATTTGCTCTATCTCGGTAATGGGCGAAGCGATAATATCCTCTTGACCCAATAGCTCAGATAGTCGGCTGGCTTGATGGCTGATGATTATCAGCCGTTGTTTTTGATTTAGCCACTGCTTCACCTTTTTGATGAACGCCGGTAGCTGTCCTGCATAGCTGGGGGCGACAGTGAAGTTTAGCTGGTAGGAATGCTCATCCTCGCCAATACCCCAGGCAGTAAGCCTCAGGCACGGCTTTTCCCTTATTCTTGGCTCTAGCTCTTTCCAGGTGAAGTATGGTCTGGGGAAATCGGGTGGTAGCTCTCCTCGCTCCAGTTTCTCGGTGCGCAACTCACTGGCTTGAGCATCCATGTCATCCACCGCTTGTTTAATGTTCATCGGCTCATCGAGCACCAAAAGGCAAGCCAGGGGCAAGAAGTTCAGGATGCTATCCTTATTAAACAGCGGGGCATAAAACTGCATGTTTGGTGGTTTTTGTTTATCTACCAGCATAGCCAGTCCCTGTTGGAACTGCTGGCGCATCTCAGTGCTACAACCGGATAGGTTGATGTTGTTGACCACCTGCTCAAGCTCAAATTTGTTGCTCAGCAGTGGGGTTAGCAGTTCTGTAGCCGGACCGATAGCTATAGACGACACCGAAGTTAGTGAGCGTTGAGTTGCTGGGTCGAAGAGTCGGATGCTTTCAATGGTGTTACCCAAGAACTCGAGCCTGACTGGCAGGTCACTGGTGGGGGGATAGATGTCAATAATGCCGCCGCGATGACCTATAGTTCCTGGCATTTCCACTATGTTTTCCATCCTGTAGCCCATAGTTTCCCATTGTCTAAGCAGGTGGAACGGCTCAATATCCATCCCCAATTTTATCCCGTGGCAGGCAGAAGTGAAATCGCTATGGGGTGTTATCTTCTGCATCAAGGCTGGGGCGGAGGCAACAACTAGGGGAGCACTTGCTTCTCCATTTATGTTGGCTAAAGCCGATAGCACCTGCACCCTTTCTAGCTCGGTGGAGGCATCTGAGGCAATGCGCTCGTAGGGCAGGGTATCAGGCTCAGGGAAGAGCTTTACCCGGCTCGAATCGTTCCAGATCAAGAGTTGTTCATAGAGCTTCCTGGATTTTTCTGGCTGTGCTGTAACCACCACCGTAGGCAGTCGCATAGATTGGTATAAGGCAGCTATGAGGTAGGGCTTGGCAGCTTCTAGCACTGCTACTCTGGTGTTGCCATCTTGCCTCCGTAGCTCGTCTACAAGCTGGCGGTAGGCAGGTATTTCATCAATGAGATGCAGTAGTTGGGTTAGGTTCAACTTCACCCTCTCCAAACACCCCTAGGGCTAGCCGAAACGGCCTAGCCCTGCCATGAAATTGTAGCACAGGAGGGGGTATGGGGCAATCAATCTCTCTGGGTTAGCTCAGATAGATTTGTGAGACCTAAACTTTCTGCACCTCACCCCCTGTGTCCCCCTCTCCTTCCAGGAGAGGGGGAGGAATAAAAAAGAGGGGGGCGAAGCCCCCCTCTTAAAACTACTTCCCCCTTCCCCTGAGGGGAAGGGGGATAAAGGGGAATGGGGTTACGAGATAAACCTAAAGAGGGTCTTACTTATTTAACTCTGAGAGCTTCTTTGAGCATAAGTAGACGTTCGGGGATGGGGTAGGGCATTTCAAATAATACTTGTTGAAGCAGGTTTTCAACAGTCTTGTGAGACAGAGGAGCTTCATTGGGTGGATTCAAGAAGGCAATAATCATATTTAGGCTAGTTCTCTTACCTCTGAGGTAACTTTGAATCATACCTTTGCAGCGGGATTTTCGCCATTGTTCATAAGAGGTATCCATAAACATACTCTATCACGATTTTTGGGGTGGGTCAACAACCGAAAAGAACCAAGTTTTGTAATCTCTTAGCCCACCCACACGACCATTTCGCAACAAGCTAAATTAAGCTCCTTGTCCAACCTGCCCGAGCTTGCTATAATGAAGCCAATTTATTGGGGTTGGCTGTAGATGGATAAATCGGCTATGTTATATCACCGAATAGTGGCTAAGTTTGGTACCAGCCTGCTTACCGGCGGCAGCGACCGTCTGAACCGGGAGATAATGTCAAGCCTGGTAAGTCAGGTGGCACAACTGCATAAGCAGGGGCTGGAGATGATTATAGTTTCCTCCGGGGCTATAGCCTCTGGCAGGTATAAACTGGGGCTAACCAGACAGATTAAAGGTATTCCTTTTAAGCAGGTGTTGGCTTCAGTGGGGCAGCACCGTTTGATGAGCCTCTATGAGCAACTTTTCAGTCAGTATAATATCGCTGTGGCTCAGGCTTTGCTGGCTAAGGCTGACCTCCTCGACAGGGCTGGCTATCTGAATGCCCGCAATACCCTTCTGGCTCTGCTTGAGCTGAGGGTGTTATGTATTGTAAATGAAAACGATGTGGTGGCAGTGGATGAGCTTCAGGAGGCTGTATTCGGTGATAACGATAATCTGTCAGCTATGGTAGCCAATCTGATTGATGCTGACCTGCTGCTGATTCTTACCGATACTGCTGGGCTATATACTGCTGACCCCCACCGCGACCCCCATGCTCGCCTTATTTCTCAGGTGGAGAGGATAGATTCAGAGATTGAGTGCCTGGCGGCTGATGCCCTCAGTAGCCTGGGGACCGGGGGTATGATTACCAAGATAGGGGCAGCCAAGCTGGCTACCTCTTCCGGGGTGACGGTGGTTATCGCTGATGGCAGGGAGTCAGATATTATCTTAAGGCTGGCAAGTGGTGAGGCTTTAGGCACCCGCTTCTTGCCAACTACCAGCAAGCTTGAGAGCCGCAAGCGCTGGATGCTCAGTGGTCTTTCCACCAAGGGCAAGCTGGTGATAGATTCAGGGGCAGCCCTGGCTTTGAAGAAGCAGAAGCGGAGCCTGCTGGCAGCCGGCATTGAAAACATTGAGGGCGATTTTCAGCGGGGTGACATAGTAAATATCTATGACCCCGATGGGTCTAGACTTGGCTGTGGCATAACCAACTATAGCTCGACTGACATTGAGGTTATTAAAGGGGCGCACTCCAAGAAGATTGCCACCCTCCTTGGCTACGACTACGGCTCTGAGGTAGTGCATAGAAATAACTTGGTGGTGCTTTAGAAAGTAGAGGTTTGAAGTGAACAGAGGCAAACTCTATAGTCCTGGTGAGGAACATTCTGCGGTTGGTATTGATTACCGGTTCTATAGTGATGCGGCAACGGGCTGGCGGGGCGAGTTTGTCCTTAGGGAGTATAGGCGCTTTAGTGATGGCGATGGATATGTGATTGAATTGGAGGATGGACGCAGAGGCAAGTGTTCTATTCGAAGAAGGGTTAATAAGGCGGTAAGTGGAACCCCTCCACTCTATGGCTATTATTTTAGGGGGAGTGGGAAGCTTCAATAAACCGCCGAAGTAACTTGGTGGTATTATAGATGGGGGCAAGTCATGAAGAACATAATCCTTGACCAAATTAAGGTGATGGATAGTAGATTCCCCAACGAACCACTGAGTAAAGTTGAAAGTGCTATTTGGCAAGAAATTGGTGTGGAGAACTCAAATGTCCTTTATTACAAGTTGGATTTCTTGAATGTGCTATCACTTCTAATTAAGAATGAGATAGAAGAGCGAGTAAGCAATCTACCGTCTTTTCATCACTATAAAACTGAAATACAACAACTCAATACCAGAAACCTACCTGATAATAAGATTGTAAGGATAATATTTGAAAATACAATAATTGGTGCCCTTATAGAGGCCTTTCTGATGGAAACCACTAGCATACTTGATATTACAGCCGGAATTTCTAACAAATTCCTAAATGCCTCTTTCAAAACATTCAGTAATAGGGGGCAGAGAGTATTGAACCACTTGGAGCAGAACTGCAAAAAGTTAAAGCATCAAAAAGAATTAATCAGATTGATTCAACATCACAAGAAAGTATGGATAGACGATGTCTTTAAGCTTAGAGATGATGTTAGTCATTATAAAAATCTATCAAATCTGTTTTCATTCCACATAGATATTAATAATAAGTGGGATGGAAAAAGTTTCGACAATAGAAGTTTAGAAAATCCTACCATCGGTAGCTTGGACTTAGGTGAGTTTATTGAATCGGTTAACCGCAATTTATTATCGTTTGTCACGGAATATTTGAGACTATCGATAGGCAGCAAACGATGCCCAGAGGAGGGTAAAAGCGGGGTGTGAGAGGGGCGAAGCCCCTCTCAAGAAATACCTTCCCCTTCTTAGGGCGTAGAAGTCATTGCGAGGAGCGGAGCGACAAAGCAAACTAAAAGATAAGATTGCTTCGCCTTTGGCTCGCAATGACACATCAGACAGGGAGAGAGGTAGATAGAATTATCTGCAAGTTAGTAAATGGCAAAGGAGTTTAGATATGAAATCAGCAATGGAAGAGTTGGAAGAAAAAGCTAGGGCGGCTAAGGCAGCTTCTCGCCGCATGGCTTACCTTTCGGCTGAGGTCAAGAATAAGGCTTTACATAATGTTAGCGATGACCTGTTAGCTAAGAAGGACGAAATACTGACTGCCAATCAGATTGACTACCACGAGGCTCACGTCTCAGGCATGAGTGCTGTCATGCTGGACAGACTTATGCTATCCGCTGAGCGCCTTGAGGCTATGGCTAAGGATGTGCTGGCTGTGGCAGCCTTGCCCGACCCGGTGGGCGAGGTATTTGATATGCGCACCCTGCCCAACGGCTTACAAATAGGCAGGAAACGGGTGCCTTTAGGAGTAATCGGCGCTATCTATGAGAGCCGACCTAATGTTACTATAGACATCTCAGTCCTTTGCTTGAAGTCGGGTAATGCTGTTATCTTGAGGGGGGGCAAGGAGGCAATTCATTCCAATAGTGCCTTAGCCGGGGTGGTTCAGGGCGCTGCTACAAAAGCTGGAGTGCCTGACGGGACGGTAAACTTTATTGAAAATACTGACCGAGCCCTGGTCAATCAAATGCTTAAGATGCGCAACTTTATTGACCTTGTGGTTCCTCGAGGCGGAGCTGGTCTGATAAAGCTTATCATAGAGAATGCCACTATGCCGGTGGTGAGCGGTGGGGTTGGTGTTTGCCATACCTATGTGGACAAGAGTGCTGATGTGGATAAGGCAACGGCTATTGCTTTTAATGCCAAGGTGCAGCGACCCACCGTTTGCAATGCCTTAGACTGTCTGCTGGTTCACGCTGACGTTGCTGAGCGTTGCCTACCTCTAGTGGCGGTGAAGTGGGCTAAGGCCGGGGTGGAGATGCACTGCGATGAGCGGGCTATGGCTATCCTTAAACCAAATTCCTCTTTGAAGCTGGTGCCAGCTACAGATGGGGATTGGGGCAGGGAGTTTCTATCTCTGGTGGCAGCAGTCAAAGTGGTGGATTCTCTGGACGAGGCGCTGGAGCATATTGAACGCTATGGCTCAGGACATTCTGAGGCTATTATTACCGAGGAATATGGGGCAGCGATGCGCTTCCTCAACGAGGTGGATGCTGCCTGCGTCTATGTAAATGCCAGCACTCGGTTTACTGATGGTGGTCAATTCGGGCTGGGGGCTGAGGTGGGCATAAGCACCCAGAAATTTCATGCCCGGGGTCCGCTAGGGGTAAAAGAGCTAACCAGTTATAAGTGGATTATCTTTGGTAGCGGACAGGTAAGACCTTAAGTGGCACCCTATTTAACAACTACGGTCAAGACAAATGTGAGCATTGGCTCCTCCTCACCGCCTTCCCAAGGGTGGGTATATTCCATAGATATGGTGCTCGTGCCTTCCTTGAGTGCCTTAAAAGTCCATACTTCTTGACCAGGAGTGCCGGGAGGCATGTCGCCTATGTGTTCGGGCATCACCAATTTGTGGTCTGTCTGCTGTAATACAGTTTGGTCACTAATTTGTGCCTCTGACCACTGACGTCCCTCCGACGGGCAAGAGTACAAAGCTACTGTCAATGAGCCGTCAACAGCAACTTCTACTTCTTGGCTAATATGCTGCTGCCCCTCCTTCTTAAAGTCGTCCCAGGAAACATCTACAGATACTTGCTTTGTGGGGGAACAAGCACATAGGGATAGCGAGATGGCAACCACAGCACACATTAAAATTAGCTTTGATTTCATTCCCCCCCCGAACTTGTAATTTGGGATTTCTCATCTTATTTATGCCGTTTCAAGGGCAGCCTGTTGAATTTGAAACAGCTCTTTGATGCCCTTTTCCGCTAAAGAGAGCAGGGAATCAATAGTCTCCTTGGAGAAGGGCTTACCTTCAGCCGTTCCCTGAACCTCTACAAATTCACCCTTGCTGGTCATTACCACATTAAAGTCAACCGCAGCATTGTAGTCTTCATCATAGCACAGGTCTAACATCATATAATTGTGCACAATGCCGACGCTGGTGGCAGCTACGGCGCTTTTTAGCGGTATAGATGGTATTACCCCCATATTGGCTAGGGTTTGGAGGGCTTGGTGCAGGGCTACATAAGAACCGGTAATAGCCGCTGTTCTGGTGCCGCCATCTGCCTGCAACACATCGCAATCTATGATTAAGGTTCTTTCCCCGAGAGCAGTGAGGTCGGTTACCGCCCGCAGCGAGCGTCCGATGAGGCGCTGAATTTCCTGGCTCCTGCCGGCAACCCTGCCCAGTGATGCTTCGCGGGGGCTGCGGGTGACGGTGGCTCGGGGTAACATACCATATTCAGCGGTAATCCAGCCGTTGCCCCCTCCCCTGAGGAAGCCCGGCACCCTCTCGTCAACGCTAACCGAGCACAGCACCCTGGTCTTTCCCAGTTCTATTAGTGCCGAGCCTTCAGCAAAGCTCTGAAACCCAGGTATTATTTTTACCGGTCGTAGTTCATCATAGGCACGCCCATCAGCCCTTTTCACTTGAATTTCCTCTCTAGTCTTTTTTGATGTATGTCAGAGTATAGCATTGCTCGGTGATATTGACAATTCTATCTACCTCACCCCCTTAATCCCCCTCTCCTTCAAAGGTGAGGGGGAAGACAAATAAAAAGAGGGGCTGACGCCCCTCTTAGACACCCTTTCTTGATAAGCAATCTCGTTGTATACTCCTAGTAAGGTGCTAAATTGGGGGTGAGAGTATGCAGTTTGACCCTACCGTAACAATAGACGGGTTAATCTATGGTCTGGCGATCCTCATTTTGATAGGAGTTACGATTTATTATGCTATACAGAATAAACGCATGGCTGATGAGCTGAAAAGGCAAAATGAAAATGCCATGAGACCATATCTTTTAGTCACTGGGGCTAGTATAAACATACAACTCCTAGACTCAAGAAAGTGCATCCTACCTGAGATTTCATTACAGTTGCTTAATGCTGGAAATGGTGCAGCTTTGGATATAAGAATTGAAGCTGATGCTGAATTTGAGATACTAGATAATGAAGGTGGTCCATCACTGTGGATTTACAAATTTCAGCTTTCTACCTCCGCAGGACAGAAAAGATATACACTCGCTGGCAACGATGACGCGTATCGTCTTACACACCTTGGCTGTGAACAAGCTAAGTTAGGGAATGCTAAAGGCACTATTTTTAATATCACTTGCTTTGATGTGTCAGGAAAGGAAATTCGATTTATACCTCAGAATTTCGAAAGCTTGAGACATTCTGGCCGCAGGAAAGAAGGCATATTGTGGCCCCACGATGCAGAGTACGCTAGCCGGATGAGAAGCCAGTGAGCATTCGCCCTGAAATTATCAGCCTGATTGACGAAATTACGAATGACAAGACTCATGGCGCCAGCCAGTTAGCTAGGCAGGCGCTATTTTAAGCTTAACAGATACTCTTTTAGCCAGCCTAGGGCTGCCTCAGCGGCACTTCGCTTATTTTGCTCTCGGTCTCCCTGAAAGTTGTGCTTCCGGCTATAGGTTCCCGCCCCATGTGATAATCCAATGTAGAATAGCCCCACTGGTTTCCCCGGAGTAGCCCCGCTAGGTCCAGCAATGCCAGTATCAGCTAGGCATATATCGGCGGCTAAGAGCTTTCTACCACCCTGTGCCATCTCCTCAGCTACCTGAGAGCTCACGGCACCATACTGGTTGATAGTCTCCGCCTTTACTCCCACCACTTCGCTCTTGACCTCATTGCTATAGGCAGTAACCGAACCCTTATAGTAGTCTGAGCTACCAGGGACATTGGTTATTCGGTGGGATATTAGCCCGCCGGTGGCTGATTCAACAAGCCCCAGGGTTAATCCCTTCTGGCGAAGCAGGTCGCCTACTTCTTGCTCTAGGCTCATATAAACCTTTCCATCAGGCTGTATATTGTCTCTTCATCTACTTGATTGCCATCGTCGCTAAGTTTTTGTATGGCATGCTCCACGAGGTTATGCTTATGCCAATTATCCAGGTCATCCAGTTGGTCGTATATACCAACCCTTCTGCCCACCCTGAAATTGTGTTTCTCTTCTGGTGATAGGGATTGGAATCTAGCTATGGAAGCCAGCATTTTCTCCTTATCCTGAGGCAATTTCCCCTCAATCTCCTGAAGCAGGTTGGTAGTATGGTCACTGACAAAGTGCGAGCGGCAGTCAAGGTGTTCAATAAGCAGTTTTTCCTCGGCTAAAGTCTGCTCGTCTGTTGCCCGAATAAAATTGCCACTTTTAACCTCATCATATAAGGGCATGCCCTGCTTGATGGTTAAGGTTCTAACCCTGATAAAGTCAGGGTCTATTTCGTTTAATACCCTGGCGGTTTCAATGGCATGCTCCCGCCACATCTCCTTCCCGCCCAAGCCAAGGACGACGTATTCACATAGCGAGATGCCTGATTCTACTATCTTTCTTCCTCCCACAATGTGTTCAGCGGCGGTAACTCCCTTATCCATATATTGAAGCAGCGGGTCATAGCCTGATTCCAGCCCAATATGCAGTCGGGAAAGTCCAGCCTGGCGAAGTTGTATTAGCTCCTCCAATTTCTTTTTGGCTGCCGTCTTGGACCTGCCATAGGAGGTCACCCGGGTGATACTGGGCAAGGTTTGCTTCAAGAACCTTATTACTTCAGCCAGCTCTTTGGTTCTCATAATCAAGGTATTGGAATCCTGGAGGAAGGCGCTGCTGCCACCGAAGTAAAGCCACAGGGCTACATTAAAAAAGGCTTGGTTTGGTGGGTTGTTGAGAATGGCGCCAGCCACCTCTTTCACCCCGCCCCCATAGCCAGATTTCCAGGAAATCTCCTTTAGCTTGTCTTGTATTGCCTTGACAGTTAGTATCTCTTGCTTTATCTCCTCCACTGACCTTAGCTCAAATTTTTTCCCCTTGTAGATATGGCAGAACTTGCACCGGTTCCAGGGACAGTTCCTGGTTACACGGATGAGCAGGGAGTGAGCCTCGCTTGGTGGTCTGATTGGTCCTAGTTCAAAAGACTCTGCTATCATTTGCCTTTCCCTTATAAGGAGCTGAGCACATATTTCTTGATGAATTCAAAGTTGTTCTTTACCTTTTCCCTTCCTATTACAATGTCCATATGACCTGGAAGCAGGTACTCGATTTCTAGCTGTGATAGCTTCTCTATAGACTGCTTAAGCTCCTCGGCATTGCCACCGGGCAGGTCAACCCGCCCCGTATTTTGATTGAAAATGACATCCCCGCAAATCAGGACCCTCTCACTTTGGCAGTAAAAGCAGATGCTATCAGGGGAGTGCCCCGGGGAAGGGATGAGCTCAAATTCCATTTCTCCGGCATTTAGCTTGTCATTATCAAGTAATCTATCTTCGGTGAACTCTACGGCGGGAAGACCGAAGAATCTTGATGTCTGGGTAACGGTTTTATCCCAGAATTTTTTTTGTACCGGATGAAGGAGGATTTTGGCTCCTGAGACTTTCTTGAAGGCTTCGTTTGCCCAGCAATGGTCACCGTGTAAGTGAGTGTTAGTAATAATATCTATATCCTTAGGGTCAATGCCGTCCCGGTGCAAATCTTGGAGTAGTTCTGGTAGGAATTGAGTAAGTCCAGGGTCTATGATAATGCTGAGGTCATCCTTAATCACATAGGTATTGCAGTCCATCATTCCCTTTTCTGGGTAAAAGTATAGAT
>JAUWIX010000016.1 GCA_030608005.1 Dehalococcoidia bacterium | reverse complement strand
TTGAGCGGGGTCGGGAGCTTCTGGAAAAGGAGATGAGGCATCTGGGGATAAGACCCAGCGAGCGGGAGGAGCTAGCTAAGCTGTTCAAATATGATAGCTTGGATGACTTTCTGGCAGCTATTGGCTATGGTGGCATTTCCACTCATCAGATTGCCTTGAAGCTATCCGCCCAGCAAGAGCCATCTCCAGTAAAGGCCGAAGTTGCCCAGCCCGAGCCACCAGAATTAGCTATCCGGGTGCTGGGGATGGGGGATTTGGTTACCCATTTAGCCCAGTGTTGCCGCCCTGTGCCCGGGGATAAGATTATTGGCTATGTTACTCGCAGTCGGGGGGTGACCATTCACCGTCAGGATTGCTATAGTGTGGTTCATGAGGATGAGAAGGAGAGATTGATTGCCGTGGAGTGGGGGCAGACTGATTCCCTCTATCCGGTTAGCATTCAGGTTGAAGCCTGGGACAGGGTGGGGTTGATGCGGGACATTACCACTATTGTGGCTGAGGAGGGGGTTAATATCGCTTCGGTGAGCTCGGTTCACCATGACGACTATACTGTTTCTGAATATTTTACCTTGCAAACCAAAGGCCTAGCTCAGCTAAGTCGGCTCATGGCAAAAATCGATGGCATTCAAGGGGTGACAAGTGTTTCCAGGATTGGAGACGAAGCGACTATAAAACCAAAATCCTCGACCTAAGGAGGTAGATATTGCCAGGTAGTAAATCAGCTCAAAAACAGGTGCATGTGACTGAAAGAAGGAGACTCAGAAATAAGTCTATTCGTAGCCTATGTAAGACCAATATAACTAAGGCGGAGAGGCTTATCTTCTTGGGCGAGCTTGATGCGGCTCAGGAAGCGGTGGTGGCTGCCATCAGCTCTTTAGATAAAGCAGCTGAAAAGGGGGTTATCCCCCCCAATAATGCCGCCCGCCGCAAATCACGATTGATGAAGAAGCTAAATGAAGCCCAGGCCTTATCTCTGGTCGAGACCGAGCCGGAAGCGGCTGAGTAAGTCGCTCTGAGCCAGAGCGGCAACTTGGTTTGACTTTTTATTGCTAGGGGATATAAATTAGCAACAGCCTTAGGACGGGACGCCATGAAGAGGAAGCTATGCTTTTATCTCAGTTTCAGACTGTAGGTCGTGACCTGTTTACCAAGGGACTTGTCTCCTCCCATAGTGGGAATCTGAGCATCAGGCTGGGAGAGCGTATTATCATTACCCGTCGTGGTAGCAGGCTTGGCTGTTTGCAGGAGCATGATTTAATAGAGACTGGGATAAATAAAAATGACCGCAATACTCCCCTGGCCTCAGTAGAATTAGCTGTCCATCGTGCTATTTATAGGGGAACAACGGCTAACGCTGTTGTTCATGCCCACCCCCCTCATGCTGTTGCCCTGTCACTAACTGAAACTGAGATTGTGCCTATAGATACTGAAGGTCTGCCTATAGTGGGGCGGGTTCCTGTCTTGGGTTGGCATATGACGGTGAAACCTGGGGGTCTGGTTGATATAATTGCCCAGGCATTAAAGCAACACCGGATTATCATGGTTCATGGTCATGGCAGCTTTGCCATTGGTCAACTGCTTGAGGAAGCCCATAATTGCACTACCACTCTGGAGGAAAGCTGCCAGGTCATTTGCTTATTGAAGTCGTTGCAAGTAAGTCCAGCCAAAAAATAGCCTATCTTTTATAGACTGGCGTGCACCAATCGAGGTATTTTGGGTTATTGCCTCGTATTACCTCAGAATAGAGCTGCTGTAACCTCTTTGTTATTTCACCAATTTCGCCATTGCCTATCTTACGATGGTCTATTTCAGCTATCGGGGTTATGTGGGCGGCAGTGCCAGTGAAGAAGCATTCTTCAGCAGTATAAAGCTCGCTACGGTCAATCCGTCTCTCTATCGTTTCTATGCCCAGTTCTTTTTGCGCCAGTTTTATTACTGTATGGCGAGTAATTCCCATAAGAAAATTATCATAACTGGCTGGCGTGACCAGTTTGCCATCTATAACCAGGAAAATATTCTCCCCACTTCCTTCGGAGACATGACCATCTGAGGTAAGCATAATTGCCTCGTCAAAGCCATTCTCAATGGTTTCTGATTTGGCTAAGGCATTATTGATATAAAGCCCGGTAATCTTAGCCCTGGGGGTTTCCTCAGGACGCCGCCAGGAAGAGATGCCGCACCTGGCTTTGTCTACATCTAGGTATGGTCCCCAGGGAATAACAAAGGCTAAGAAATCATCTTCTACATCATGAAGGCGGACGCCCAGACGCTCAGCGCTCTTGTAGGCAAGAGGGCGGATATATATATCTTCTTGAAAGCCGCACATTTCCACCAGCTCAACCGTTATCTGACATAGCTCATCTATGGTATAGGGCAGGTCAATCTTTAAGATGCGGCAGCCATTGCGCAGCCGTTCATAATGCTCTCTGAGGCGGAAGAGGTAAATCTGCTTCTGCTTGCTGTTCCAGTTGCCCCTGATGCCCTCAAAGACAGCAGTGCCGTAGTGCAAAGCGTTGGTCATAACCCCTATCTTGGCTTCGGATAGGGGGATAAACTGCTTATGAAAATAGGCATAGGAAGGCATTTTTAAAAATCCCCTCTCTTATATTAGGAATTATTATAACTACTGCCCAGCTAGAAAGCAAGTAGATGTACTCGTTCATATGATTAGTGACACCTCAACTTTCTGTACCTCACCCCCTTAGTCCCCCTCTCCTTCTAGGAGAGGGGGAGTGATAAAAAAGAGGGGGCGAAGCCCCCTCTTAAAACTACGTCCCCCTTCCCCTCTAGGGGAAGGGGGACAGGGGGATGGGGTCAATGCTGCAGAGAAACGAAACATAATAATCTGTGTCACCAATCTATCCGAACTAGCTCAGTAGATTTACTGAGAGCTAGGACTAGCCACGCCTTTATACATTAAGAATATTTCAGTGAGGTTGTGTATGTCGAGCTTGACAAAAACAGCTCAGCTACTTAAAGTATCCATATCGTCAAACCTGAGTTTATCCAGGAGGGCATTCAGCGAGACGGGATTTGAGCATTTTAATCTGGAACCCCGCATTGTTTAGCATACGGCTAAGGCTATTATTCCAGCTTTAAGGGGGTGTGTAACGCAGCCACAATTCGTATCAGGTTCTCCGCTTTTGGAAGTTGCCTGGGCTGTAGGGATGCTGCTTGTCTCTGCTTTAGTTGCCTGGCTCATTCTTCTGGGCATGCGACGCGCACAACGAAAGCTAGAGAAGCGAGTTAAGAAACCCACCCTCTTCCCACAACTCTTACAGAGTCTTTCCAGGCCTGTTCTCCTGCTGCTGGTGTCCCAGGGGCTTCTCCTGGCGCTAAGCTCTTTATCCTATCTAGTGACATGGCGTGCCGTCCTGGGAAAGGCCAGCGTCGCCGTGGTAATTGTTCTGGCTACCTACGCTCTGGCGCGGATTGGCGGCGTGCTGCTGGCCTGGTATCTGCGTAGGGCGAAAGTACGCCAAAGCCTCGTCCGTCTCGCGCAAAGGATTACGCTACTACTTGTCTATATAGGTGGCTTGCTCGTGCTGCTGGACTACCTGGGAATTTCTATCAGCCCAATGATAGCCGGACTGGGGCTTGGTGGTCTGGCAGTAGCTTTAGCGCTTCAGCCCACTCTCAGTAACTTTTTCGCCGGTACTCAGATTGTGTTCGACCATGTAGTGCGTGTGGGGGACTATATCGAGATGGGCAATGGTATAAGAGGGTATGTTACTGACGTGGGTTGGCGCAGCACGCGAATTCGCACCCCATTCAACAATGTAGTTATCATTCCCAACTCCCACCTGGCTGATAGCATCATCACAAACTACAGCGGCCCAACCATGGAGCTGGCCGTCATTGTCAATGCCGGCGTCAGCTACAGCAGCGACCTGGCCCACGTGGAAAGTGTCGCCCTGTCAGTGGCCAGGGAGGTAATTCAGGACCTCGATGAGGCTGTCAAGACGTTTGAGCCTTGGTTTAGCTATGAGGAATTCGGAGAATCTAACATTAACTTCTGGGTTTGGCTACAGGCGACTGACCGAGTTGCTTCCTTCCGCGTGAAAAGTGAGCTTATTAAGCGTCTTCATGCCCGCTTTGACCGGGAAGGGATTACAATAAACTACCCTGTCCGCACAGCTTACTTACAGTGGGCCAAAGGCGCACAGCCTCAGCCCCCTTCGGATAGCCCCAGCTTTGGTGCTTCTGAGGAGAATCGCTAAGACTGCGACCCCGTTAGCAGTGAACCATTCCCACATAGTAACCACCTCCTCAGAACAACTTGGTATGTTATACCACTTGAATCTGAGAATCGGTTAATTTAGTTTACCGAGATTGTTTAGAAACCTATCCCCCTAACCCCCTTCCCTTATTTATTTTGTTAAGGGAAGGGGGGTGTAGGTGAGGGAGGGGGCTTAGCCCCCTCCCTCCTTTATCTTCCCCCTCTCCTTGGCACGGAGTGGGGTATTATGGGGGTGTGGTTGATAAAGAATCTATATACTAGGAGGCTAGATTCAAATTGGGCTAGATGGTATATATTGGGTAACATGGGATTGGAGGTGAGCTATGCTGGGAACGCTTTCAACTGAGACGCTCGAGGCTATCTTTGACGCACTGCCGGTAGATTTAACCTTCGTTGATGAGACTGATACCGTCAGGTATTACAGCCGGGGCGACGGGAGGATATTCAGGCGGACTCCAGCGGTCATAGGCATGAAGGTGCAGCAGTGTCATCCGCAGAAAAGCATACATAAGGTAGAGCAGGTCTTAACTGAGTTAAAAGCAGACAGGAGCAATGTAGCCGAATTCTGGATTGACCTTAAGGGGCGCAAGATATATATCAGGTATTTTGCTGTTAGGGACAAAACTGGCAGGTATCTTGGCACCCTGGAGGTTACCCAGGATATAACCGACCTCCAGCAGATAAGCGGCGAGAAGAGGCTGCTTGATATGGAATAATTTAACCCTATCCCCTTTATCCCCTTCCCCTTATCAAGGGGAAGGGGAGGATGATTTCTTTAGAGGGGCATAGCCCCTCTTAAACTCCCTTCTTATATATCCAGAATTATTCCCCACCACAAAATAAAGTCAGCTTATTGAGGGTAGTCTGAAGGGGCGTTAGCCCCTTAACAAAATAATCATTCCCCCTCTCCTTGCCAAGGAGAGGGGGATAAAGGGGGTGAGGTTGATAAAGAATCTATATGCTAGGAGGCTAGACTCGAACTGGGCTGAGTGGTATTATTGGGTGAGAATTAAGTGTGAGTATATGGAGGCGAAAGATGGCTAATCCTAGAGTTTGGGTAGTCAGAGCAGGTGTTAATAATGAGATCGCTAGTGATGTAAAAAGGGCTTCCGTGGTAGCAATAGGATGGGATGCAATGGGCGACTTGACTAGATTGAGCACTCGTGATGACTTCAAGAATTGTTATCGATCTAAATACCCTGATGATAATGAAGCAAGAGTCGGAATTGGTGCTGGGCAAGTCTATAAGTTTATCCAACAAATTCAGAAGGGAGACTTTGTTCTCACCCCGGTAGCAGTTTCTCGGGAAGTGTTTATTGGAGAGATAATAGGAAACTATCTATTCGATGCTCAAGTGATCTCTAAGCACTATCCAAACATCCGAAGAGTAAAGTGGCTGAAAAAGGTATCGCGAGATAACCTCTCAGTGCCATTTCGCAATACACTCGGAGGGCTTTCGACAGTATTTAGAGCTGATGGATTTTTAGAGGAAGTAAAAGCCCTTTTAGTAGGCAAAGAGCCACCCTTACCTGAAGGTGAAGGGCTTGAGGTGGACTTTGCGGCGGATGTTCAGGCGAAAGCGAGCGAGATGATTTCTGACCTTCTGAGCCGTCTTGCCCCCTACGACTTTCAGGATCTTGTTGCGGGTCTTCTTAAAGCAATGGGTTTCAAGACACGCGTGAGCAGTCCTGGGCGAGACTTAGGCGTTGATATTATCGCATTTCCAGATGCCTTTGGCTTTGAATTGCCGCGAATCAAAGTTCAAGTTAAGCATCGAAAAGCGCAAGCAACAGCGCCTGACGTACGCGCTCTTGCTGGCACTCTTAGAGAGAATGAGAACGGTCTATTTGTTTCTACCGGTGGCTTCACTTCTGAGGCCCTTCATGAGCAGGGAAGACATACCAATATAACTCTCGTAGACCGAGAGCAGTTTGTTAGCCTTTTATTGGAGCACTATGAGAAACTTGAGCCTCAATACCAAGCTCTGGTTCAGCTAAGAAAAGTTTATATTCCTGTTCCCCCTGCCGTTTAGTTTAGCCCCCCTACCTCGATAAACTCGGCGTCTGTAAAGTATAGCCTTCATCGCTTTGTGGGAAGACATCTTTTAGCTTTAGTGTCCTGCCCGTTTGTATGGCAGTAAAGCCATATTTTTTGCGGATGCGGTCAATAGCCCTATCTAGCTGTTCCTGTCTTTCTCTAGAGGCATCCAGCATGTCTAGCTGCTTACCTGACTCAACCAGGTTTGATACCCCAATGCCAATAAGCCGAACCGCTTGCCTTTCCTCGGCTAGCGCCTTGTTTAGCAGTCCTAGCCCGGTGTCAAAGATAGTCTGGTCGCTATCACTGCTCTGGCTCAAGCTGTGGCGGCGGGTGATGGTGGTGAAATCGGCGTATCTCAGCTTTAGGGTTATGCACCTCGCCCGTTTGCCTCTCTGGCGTAGCTCAGCGCCAACCCGTTCACCGAGGTAATGAAGTGTTGCCTTGAGCAGGGGACGGTCTCTGGTGTCCTTGCTGAAGGTGGTCTCCCGACTGATGGACTTGGCGGTGGCGGGGGGCTCCACCTCCCTATCATCAATGCCATTGGCAAAGCGGTGCAGAACCTCACCAGACGCACCCAAATGGCTTTTAAGGGCACTTAACGGCATAATAGATAGTTCATATAGTATATTGATGCCCAAGCCGTTTAATTTTCGCTCTGTTTTTCTGCCTACTCCCGGCAGTTTGGCTATAGGTAACGGTGCCAGGAAGGAGCGCTCCTTACCAGCAGCTACCTCCAGTAACCCGTCTGGTTTGGATAACTCGGAGGCAACTTTGGCTACCACCTTGCCGCCAGCGATGCCTACTGAGGCACAAAGCCCCAGTTCATCCTTAATCCGTTGCTTTATCTTCACCGCCATCTGGTGAGTAGAGCCATAGATGGATTCAAAGCCAGTGGCATCCAGATATGCCTCGTCAAGACCGAGCGGCTCTAGATAGGGTGAAAAGTCAGTCAGGATAGTCATAAACCTTTGTGAAGCATCACGATACTTGGGGAAGCTGCCTTGGATGAAGATAGCTTGAGGGCAAAGACGGCTGGCGGTGGTCAGGGGCATACCGGCATGCAGTCCAAAAGCGCGGGCTTCATATGAGGCAGAGGCAACCACCCCCCGCCCCTCAGGTCTGCCGCCAACTACCACCGGTTTACCTTTAAGCTCGGGATTTTCTACCTGCTCTACCGAGACAAAGAAGGCATCAAGGTCAATATGTATAATCCGGCGAGCCATTACTGACCTCTGGAGATAAAGGCTTTAACCCTGCGCTCAAAGACGCTCCGCCCAAGGAGCACTCGGCGCTGGCATTTAAGGCATTTAATCCCTATATCAGCTCCGAGCCTGACTACCTGCCACTCATAGCTGCCACAGGGGTGCTTCTTCTTGAGGCGAACCACATCCCCCAGCTTTATCTCCATAACCATTCTTTTTACCTCAGAGAGCCGGGGTAAAGGTAGCCAGATGATAGTTGATTCGCTCCCGTAGGTCAGCGGCAACCCGCCGCGCTGCCTGGGCGAAATCCTTTTCCCTTGAGGCATATATGATTTGCCTTGACGAGCTTAAAATCGCCTTCTGCCCCCGAGCATTGACCCCATAGCGAACTGCTGAAGCCAGGTCTCCTCCCTGGGCACCGATGCCGGGTATCAAAAGTGGCATATCGGGGTGATTCTGCCTTATCAGCTTTAGTTCCTCGGGATAGGTGGCTCCAACCACCAGACCTATATTACCGTGTTTATTCCACTGAGCAGCTCTGAGGGCTACTATCTCAAATAATGGCAGGCGCCTGTGCTCGGTCTCAAAGCGCAGGCTCTGGAAATCAACGGCGCTGGGGTTTGACGTCCGGCACAGGATGAATACCCCCCTATCCCAATACTCAATAAAAGGCTCTACCGAGTCGAAGCCGAGGTAGGGGTTCACTGTTGTGGCATCAAAGCCGAGGTTGGAAAAAATAGCCTTGGCATAGGCTTTAGCTGTGCTACCTATATCACCCCGTTTAGCATCGCCGATTACTGGAATATCATCCGGTATGTATTTGATAGTGCGCTTCAGGACATCCATCCCCTCATCAAGGGCTTCATAAAAGGCGAGGTTGAGCTTATATGCGCATACCAGGGCAGAGGTGGTATCAATGATTGCCTTATTGAATCTAAGAACACCTACCCTGCTGGGCATCAGCTCTGGGTCTGGGTCAAGTCCAATGCAGAGCAAGCTATTATTCTTTCGAGCAGCACTCGCCAGCTTGTCAATGAAATTCATCTCGCACCCCCGGATAGATTGATAATATCAGCCACTGTGGACAAGCGTCAAGTGTATATGAGGTCGTTTAGCAACCTATCCCCCTGACCCCCTTCCCTTATTAAGGGAAGGGGGAGTTTAGGTAAGAGAGGGGCAAAGCCCCTCTCTAAAATCTCTCCTATTTGCATTACAAGTAGGGGAGATAATTTCTTAAAAGGATATACTTATCTCAAAACCTCCATTACTTCTCAAGAATATGGAGAGTAAAAGAGAGGCGCAGCCTCTAAAATCTTATGAGGTGTTTAAGAGGGGCGCTAGCCCCAAAATATAATAGGGAGTTTTAGAGGGACGAAGTCCCTCTTTTACAATTACTTCCCCCTCCCTTACAAGGGAGGGGGATAAGGGGGAGGGTTGCTAAGTAATAAGTAAATATCTAAGGGGGTGAGGTCAATAAACAACCTCATCTATACGTGGTTGGTGATGGTTAATTAGTAGTGATATAATTAGCTTCGTATTTGGTTATGTGCCATGAACTACCAGCAAGCCCTTGATTATATCTATAGCTATATTGACTATGAGAAGGTGCCCAGGCTACGGTATAACTCGGCAAATTACGACCTGAGGCGTATGGGTGAGCTTCTGGCTCGGTCGGGCAACCCCCACCTCAAAGCCAGGTCAGTTCATATCGCCGGCACCAATGGTAAGGGGAGCATAGCCGCCATGGTGGCATCAGTTCTCGGTGCCTCTGGTTATACCACCGGGCTTTATACCTCGCCCCACCTTAACTCCCTAAACGAGCGTATCAGGGTTGATGGTGAGCCAATCTCTGATGAAGAGCTTGTTGCCCTGGTGGAAAGGCTCAAGCCTGAGGTTGAGGCGGTGGACCAAAAAGCTACTTATGGTCGGCTGACTACCTTTGAGTTCCTGACAGCGCTAGCCTTTGTTTACTTTGAGCAAAAGGGGGTGGACTTTCAGGTGCTGGAGGTAGGCATGGGGGGCAGGCTTGATGCCACCAATGTAATAGACCCTGAGGTTTGCGTTATCACCTCTATTAGCTTTGACCATATGGATGTATTAGGTGATACCTTGGCTGAAATCGCTGCCGAGAAGGCTGGTATTATCAAGCCTGGTAGCATAGTAGTGGCTTCCCCCCAGCCTGATGAGGCGGCTGGGGTAATCAAGGAGACCTGCCGGGGTTGTGGGGCACAGTTGATAATGGTTGGCAGTGATGTCACCTGGCAGGGTCTTGGTTTTGATTTGGATAGGCAGCTTCTTCGGGTGCAGGGAAGGAAGGGCAGTTATGAACTTTCCATTCCGCTTCTGGGTCAGCACCAGTTGGACAATGCAGCTACGGCGGTGGCTGCCTTAGAGGTCTTAGCTGATAGTGGCTTTAATATTTCTAAGGAGAGTAGCACTAATGGTCTGGCACGAGTGAGCTGGCCGGGTCGACTCCAGATTCTTAGCCATCACCCCTTGGTAGTGGTTGATGGTGCCCATAATATTGACTCAGCCCGGAGGCTAAAGCAGTCTATTGAGCAATACTTTGACTTTGACCATGCTATCTTAGTTATGGGGGCATCGTACGATAAGGATATAGCCAGCATAGTCAAGGAGTTGTTTTCCCCTTTTGATAAGGTAATTGTCACTCGCTCTCGCCATCCTCGAGCTATGGCGCTGGCGCCTCTGGTAGCCGAATTTGCCAGGCACGGAGTAAAAGCGCAGGCAGTGGAGGATGTTCCATCTGCGCTATCCCAGGCTCTAGCTCAGGCTGGGGACAAAGACCTTCTCTGTGTTACCGGCTCACTGTTCGTAGTAGCCGAGGCAATTGAGCAGGCAGCCAGGCTTTCCTTGATAGGCTAATTTTGCTTTGGCTGGGCTGTTGCTGTAAAATATGCGAGAAAAAACTTGTGAGGTTAGGTAATGCCTGTTTATGAATATGAGTGTAGTTCTTGTCATTTCCATTTTGAGAGGAAGCAGAGGTTTGATGCCGAGCCGGTAGCTATATGTCCCGAATGCCAGGGAAAGGCTCAACGTATATTTCATTCTACTCCTATTATCTTTAAGGGGAGCGGCTTCTATACTACAGACAATCGTAAAGCTGTAACTGAGCCGGTGGAGGGTGAGAAATTACCCGGCAAGGGGGAGGGAAGAAGGAAGCAGAAGTGAAGGCGCTATTACAGCGGGTCTCCGGCGCATCAGTGAGTGTGGCTGGAGAGGTAGTAGGCAGGATAAGTCGGGGGCTGGTGGTTTTTGTCGGCGTAGCCAATGGAGATACGGAAAAAGATGCCCGATATTTGGCACAAAGGACTATTAACCTTCGCATTTTTTCCGACCAGGCCGGCAGGTTTAACCTCTCAGCTTTGGATACCCAGGGTGAGCTACTGCTGGTGAGCCAATTTACCCTCTTGGCTGATACCAGGAAGGGACGTCGTCCCAGTTTTACTGAGGCAGCTCCACCGGCTCAGGCTGAAGAGCTATTCGAGCAGTTTGCGGAGCAGGCTAGAGCTACCGGGTTGAAGGTGGAAACTGGACGCTTTCAGCAGTATATGCAGGTTGAAATCCATAACGATGGTCCGGTGACCATACTGCTGGATAGCAGAGAGAAAATTTAAGGGTAGCTTAGGTGATAGTTAAGTGAACCAGCCCGGAGATATAGTAAGAAAATTAAGTGAGCAGGGGTATCGGCTGACACCTCAGCGGCTCATGATTGGAGCGGCTATTGAGAATAGTGATGGTCATATTAGCGCTGAGGAAATCTATGCCCAGGTGATAGCCAAATACTCCCAGGTTAACATCTCAACTGTTTATCGTACTCTGGAATTATTGAAACGCCTTCATCTGGTAACAGAGACCGACTTTGGGGAAGGTCGGGTCAGGTATCATCCTGCGGGGAAAGGACACCACCATCACTTGGTTTGTCAGGAGTGTGGTGCCATAACTGACCTTGATGAATCAGTGCTGACCTCTCTCAAGGATGTTTTGCTCCGGGAATATGGGTTCAGCGCTGATTTGAGGCATCTGGCTATTTTTGGTCGCTGTGTTAAATGTAGCAAATAATTTTTTTAATCTGTAATTGCATACAGTTGCAATTGCATTAAAGTGCAAGTCTTTGGGCAAAATTAAGCTATGATTATCTCCAAAAGCAAAAGCATGATGCAAAGCTCCTTTGAGAAAACGCTCTATCGGTTTATGGAAATACCCAAGCCTATATTTAGCGGAGATTTCGGCATTTACATCCACGTCCCTTTCTGCCTGTCCAAATGTTCCTTCTGCCCGTTTTACAAGGAGCTCTTTTCCCAAAAGCTAAAAAAACAGTACTTAGCCGCCATTTTGAAGGAAATAGATGACACCGACATCCAGGGAAAAGCTAAGTGGCTCTATTTTGGTGGTGGGACGCCCAACACCCTTGCCACAAAAGACATACACGGCATAGTGGAGCGGATTAGAAGCAAGGTTGAAATAAACAGTATGGGCGTGGAACTATTGCCAGCACTGCTAACTGATGAATACCTGAAAGAGCTAAAGGCAATCGGTTTCACCAAGATAAGCATCGGAGTAGAGAGTTTCTCAGATGAGGTGCTCAATAAAACAGGAAGAAAAATTACTACCTATGACCATGTCAGGCAACTAATAGAATTGGCAAAATCCCTCGGGCTATGGGTGAATGTGGATATGATGGTGGGTCTGCCCAATCAGGATGCCAACGCCTTTAGACAGGATATCACCAAAATAGCAACTATTCTACCTGACCAGATTACGGTATACCCGTTTATGGTTATTAGAGGATTGAAGGCGATACCGAGTAGCCCTTGCCAAGAGCAGTTTGAGCTTATTGAAGAAGCCGATGAAGTGCTAACCAGAAGATGTGGATACGGTAGGAAGGGGGTGTGGACATTTGCCCTGGGCGATGACCTTTATGATTCATCACGGGATGAGCTTATTGAGGACTACGCTGGTTTTGGACCTAGCGCCTTTTCAACCTACGGAGATTGGAAAGTGGTAAATCCTGAACTGGACGTCTATGTCAGGAATTTGGAAAATGGCAGAAGGATGGGGTTTGTTGCCCCTAAGACTAAAGCCAGTGATGACTGGCGGAAATTTGCCCGGATGCTCTACGACCTTAAACTTGATGACACCGGTAGTTTACCCTCTTACATAAAGCTTTTCATTTGGCTGCTAAAACTTACCGGGTACATCAGGCAGGAAATGCTGACCGGAAAAGGAAGACTCTTTGCCCATGAGATAACCAAAACCGTGGTCGAATCCTTGCCCTTTCCTGTTCAGAATCCCGGTTGTGTTGAGAATTATGATGAATACATTTCCTACAAGAGAGCGGGTTGAGTCGATAGACCATCTCTATCTCTCTCTTTTGAGGGCTACGCTACCTTTAGCCACCCTCATTGCCGCTCCTGATTCTACTTTTATGAGTACACTATCCTCGCTGACGGTTTCAATCACTCCATAGATGCCGCCGGCAGTAACTACCCTGTCACCTCTCCCTAGTTCTTCCACCAGTTGCTGGTGTTCCTTCTGTCTCTTACGCTGTGGTCTAATCATAAGGAAATAGAACATCGCAAAAATCAGCACTATGAAGATAATTATCTCCCAGCCAAATCCTCCTTCAGCTTCTTCTGTAGGATAACAGCCGCCCATAAATACTAGAATAGTGATAAGCAACCCGGCTATTAACGCCAAATTCGAGATTTTATTCTGGTTCATTTCCCCTCCTCATTTTAAAATTCAGCCTTGCCCTGTAGTGACCAGGGACTTGTTTTCTCAATCCTGATTTTCATCAGTTTTCCCAGGCAATCATTGCTGTTACTGAAGAATACCAGTTTACCACTTCTGGTTCTACCTTGCCACCTACCCTTTCTCTCCCCCTCTACCAGGGCTTCAACCACCTTGTCCCAGAGCTGGGCATTGATTTCAGTGGCGATGCCTTCCTGAAGTCGCTCAATCTCATCTAATCGCCTCTTTTTCTCAGCGGGTGGAATATTATCCTCAAATTTCCTTGCCGCTATAGTCCCCGGTCTTGGTGAGTAAGCAGCTACATGGACTGTATCAAACTTTAGCTCGGAGAGCAAGTCAACCGTTTGCTGGAACTGCTGCTCTGTTTCTGAGGGGAAACCGACGATGACATCGGTACTCAGGGCTACCCCTGGTATCTTACTGCGCATCTCTGTGATAAGCTGGCGGTATTGCTCTATGGTGTAGCCCCGCCTCATTGCCTTCAGAATTTCGCTACTGCCAGACTGGACGGCGAGGTTGAGCTGCTCGCAGACCTTGTCTAAATAGGCTACTGCCTCAATCAGCTTGGGGCTCATGTCCTTGGGGTGGTTGGTCAGGAAGCGGAGCCGAAACAGCCCATCTATAGCATTTAGCTCGTAGAGCAAATCAGCCAGGTCCGGCTGGTGGGGCAGGTCATGCCCGTATGAATCCACATTTTGCCCCAGCAGGGTAACCTCTCTGGCGCCACGATTTACCAGCTCCTTGACCTCATCAACGATTTCTTCGACCGGGCGGCTCCTCTCCCTTCCACGGCGGTAGGGGACAATGCAATACGAGCAGAAGTTATCGCAGCCCTGGATGATAGGAACATAGCTGCAGGGCGCAGGATGCTGGGGAAGTATTTGCTCCCATTCGGCTTTTTCTAGCCATTGGGGACAGTCTCCGGGCTTAAAGAAGTAATCAACATAGGGGAAGCGTTTCTTAAGTTGAGCCACCTCAGCGTTGACCAAGCAGCCAGTAACAGCCAGGGTTAGATTGGGGCGTAATTTCTTTAATGATTTAAGGGCATTGAGCTTGTTAACCACGCGGTTCTCGGCACTCTGGCGCACTACACAACTATTGAGCACGATTAAATCAGCCTCCTCGGCGGTGGCTATAGGCTGATAGCCTAGTTGCTCTAGGTAACTGCCCAGCCGCTCTGATTCAGCCTTATTCATCTGGCAGCCTATAGTCCAGATATGATATTTGGACATAGTCTTCTGCTCTATAAAGGATATTATCAAACAATGCCCCTTAACTAAGGGGCGTACTAGCCTGATGTGGCGGAGGGAATGGGATTCGAACCCATGACCCCGGTCTCCCAGGGTAAGCGCTTAGCAGGCGCCCGCACTAGTCCACTATGCGATCCCTCCATAGCCGTGGAGCCGTAATACTTTTCTCCAGTATAGTAAATTGTATCACAACCCTTCATTTCGCTCAAACCCAACTGGGGGATTCTTACTTCCCACCCGCCCTTAGGGGCTTTGCCCTTAAACCCCTGCTTTCAGTGGTGTTTAGGAGGGGCGTCAGCCCCTCTTTTTAATATTCCTCCCCCTCTCCTTTGAAGGAGAGGGGGAGGAAGGGGGTGAGGTAGATAAATAACCCAATTGAGAGCTTCATCGGGCTATGTTATCATTGGCACATAGACAATATGGAGATAAATGTTTTAATTGATGAAGACCTTTGGGGAGACCTTGAGGTGAGCTGGCTACAGAGCATAGCCCAGCAAGTCCTCGTTGCTCAGGGGGTTGGCGCTGAGGTGGAGCTTGGTTTGGTTATTGCCACTCAGGAGAGGGTGCGGCAGCTAAATTGGGACTATCTAGGGAGGGATGAGCCTACCGATGTGCTCGCCTTTTCCACCAGAGAAGAAATCGGGGCAGACCATCCCCCTTTTGTTCAACCCCCTGATGGTCTTCTCCACCTGGGTGAGGTGATTATTTCCTACCCCCAGGCAGTAATCCAGGCTGAGGAGCGCCAGCATTCAATTAAAAAGGAGCTCGCAATTCTTATCATCCACGGTGTGCTTCACCTGCTGGGGTATGAGCACGATAAGCCGGGGCTGAAGCGCCAGATGAGAGCTAGAGAGGCGGAAATTCTGAGCCATATTGAAGGGGGACTAGGTTGAGAGTTCTTGGTATTGCTGGCAGCCCCAGGCAGGGTGGCAACACCGACCTATTACTGAACGAGGTTATGAGGGGTGCTGCCAACCGAGGGGCTGAGGTCAAAACTATTATCCTTAGCCAGCTTAAGATTGCCCCCTGTCAGCACTGTGATGGCTGTCTGGAGACAGGCAGGTGTAAGGTGGAGGACGATATGCGGATGGTTTATGAGGAGCTTGAACGGGCAGACCGGTTGGTTCTGGCTTCGCCGGTGCATTTTATGGGGGTAACGGCTCAGGCCAAGGCTATGATTGACCGCTGTCAGGCACTATGGGTGAGGAAGTATATACTAAAACTACCACCTTTGGGCAGCGAGCGAGAGAGAAAGGGATTATTTATCTCTGTTGGTGGCAGAAAGGTAGCCAATCTATTTCAGCCAGCGCTGGCTACGGTAAAGAGCCTGTTCAAAGTCCTTGATATCGCTTATGCTGGGGAATTACTTTTCTCCGGGATAGATGAGAAGGGGGCGATAGCCAAACACCCTGATGCCTTACGTCAAGCCTTCCTTGCCGGGCAGAGGCTGGTGGAAGAATAGGACTCTAAGCTCAGTTAATCTACCGCCGCGCCACACCAATAAGCTCGGCTAGATTATCTATCCCCTCTTTTTCCATAAATTGCTCTATTCCCTCTAGGACATCGAGCGGAGCGCGAGGGTTAGTAAAGCTGGCGGTGCCTACCTGAATGGCACTGGCTCCAGCCATAATGAACTCTAAAGCATCGCTGGCGGTAGTGATGCCACCGCAGCCAATGATGGGCAACTCTACGGCACCAGCCACCTCATATACCATATATAACGCCACCGGCTTTATCGCTGGTCCAGATAGCCCCCCGGTTATGCTGCCCAGTAGAGGTCTGCGCTTGGCAATGTCGATGGCTATGCCCTTTAGGGTATTGATTAGGGATATAGCATCGGCTCCAGCTTCAGCCACAGCCATAGCCACCTCGGCTATATCACTGGTGTTTGGTGTTAGCTTGACCAATACTGGGAGGGAGGTAGTTGCTTTAACAGCGGCAGTTACCTCGGCGGCTGATTTTGGCTTGGCACCAAACTCAGCACCACCGGCTTTGATATTGGGACAGCCAATGTTCACTTCAATACCGCCGATTCCAGCTATCCCATCCAGCTCGCCAGCCAATTGGGCGTAATCATCAACGGTTTCACCTACAATATTAACGATGACTGGCAGGTGCCAGCTTGCCCAAATTGGTGCCTTCTCTTTGATTAGGGCTTTAACACCAATATTCTGCAGTCCTATTGAATTGAGCAAGCCACAGGCTGTCTCAGCTAGCCGTGGCTGTGGATTCCCCCCTCTAGGTTCAAGGCTCGTTCCCTTGCATACTATAGCCCCCAGCCTTTGAATATCAAACATGTGGCTATACTCTGTGCCATAGCCAAAGGTGCCAGAGGCGGTCATCACTGGGTTAGCCAGTAATAAGCCGTGTTTATTTTTCGGTGCCAGTTGAACAGAAAGATTCATAACTAGCTCGTTATCATAGGCTCAGCCTGGTGCCGGCATTATTGAAGAAGAACTTATCGCCAAACTCCTGAGCCATTATGGCAGATGCTGGCAGCCCGGTGCAATGGCAGACGCCTAACCTTTGCACCCCTAGCTCTTTTAGGGCGGCAATGGTCAGCCATATCCTCTCTTCAGAAGCATCCATGAGATGGCAACCACCCAGCACTGTATCTATTGCTTTTACTCCGGTAAGCTGCTGGGCATGGTATAGGGTATTGGTGATGCCTCGGTGGGCACAGCCCAGAATGACAACCAATCCTGGCTCAGTATTGATAATTAGTGCTTGGTCATCCCGGAGCTTATCTGGCTTAAAGACACCACCTTCTTTTACCAAAAGGTACGACTCTATCTCCTCGTAATCGGTTACCATGGGAATCTCACCAGTGGTCATTATGTTATCAGTTATCCTTACTGATTCTGTGGTCAGATTAAACCTGGCACCCAGGCTTTCTAGTTCCTGGCGCTGGAAGGGTATCCCGATATATTCACCTTGACGCCGAAGATTGGCATACTTAGCCTGCCATATATCGGGGTGAGCTATTATCTCTATCTCCTTTCCCATCCTGCGCAGTATCTGGCGCAGACCACCAGTATGGTCGAAGTGACCGTGGCTCAACACAATCTTATCAATCTTGCTCAGGTCAATGCCCAAGATATCGGCATTGTGGCTGGCTGAGATGCTTTTCCCGGTATCAAACAGGATGTTCAATTTCTCTGTTTCTACCAGGATGCTCAGTCCCCACTCCCCGAGAAAGCCACCTAAACCAGCGGTATTTTCGCTCAGGGTAGTGATGCGAAGCTCCATTTTATCCTCCTGCTCAATGATGTTGATTATTGTAGGTTAAATCTTTCCCAGTGGCAACCTGTCTTATGAATAGCAGGGGAAAGGCTATATCGCTTAGACAGCAGGGAATCCAAACAGCCAGGAACAAAAATACGAAAATAAGGGGGAGCAAAGGAATCCAGTAGGCTATACCGAAGGCGGTGAAGTAGAATAGCGAAGCCCAGGTGCTTAACAACACATGTCCAAAGTGCGGGACTTTGGTGGTATGTTTCCAGTAACCTAGGGCGATGCCAACAAACGCTGCCGAATTTACTACCTGCCACTTTTCAACTCCAATAAAGGGCATTTTTTCGGTCTCCATAAAGGGTATGTGAAAGCCCATCTGGATATTGAGCAGGGCTCCTCCCAGATAGGGAATTATCACATCACTCAAGGTGGCTATCCCAATGGAGCCGGCGTAACCAATCAAAATCGCTGCCCAGAGCTTGCCCTTACTATATCTTTTATATATGGCTGTGGTCACTAGGGCGCTCAATACGATATGCAGGGGGTGTAAGGTATAAAAGGTAGCTTGCGAAATCTGGGCAGGGATATTGCCAAAGACTATTATGACCATGATAATAATCCCAGTAACGGCACCTAATGCGGTGAAGGGGGCATGGTTCTTTAGTTCGCTTGCTATTCGTCTAATCATTTTTCTGACAGTTTTGGCACAGACCGATGAACTCAAGCAGGTGACCTTCAATCTCAAACCCAGTTTGGCGGGATAGCCTTTGCTCCAGTTGGGTAAGGTCATAGCCAGTAAAGTCAATAACCTCACCACAGTTGGAGCAAATCAGGTGGTGGTGGTGCCCCCGGGCGCCGACTGTGTAGCTGCGGCAGCTACCTCCAGCGTGTAGCTCACAGATAAGTTCTAGCTTGGCAAGTATGTCCAGGGTGCGGTAAATGGTTACCAGCCCGATACTTGGGTGGTCTTTATGCACCTTCTGGTATATGGCGGCAGGGGTGAGGTGGTCTTGGGTAGAGGCAATTGTCCGCATCACCGCCCTTCGCTGCGGGGTGAGCTTATAGCCATGCTGTCTTAAAGTAGCCGCTATTTTTCTCTCTGTAAGCCTCATTTCAAGTTGTAAATGAAAATTATTATCATTTATATAGTAACGAAATTACCCCTAGTTGTCAATAGTTTTAGGAGATTGTTTATTAAGGTAACCCTCCCCCTTAGTCCCCCTCCCTTAGATAAGGGAGGGGGAAGTAGTTGTATAAGAGGGACTTCGTCCCTCTAAAACTCCCTATAATATATTTGGGGGCTTCGTCTCTCTTTAACTCTCTTACTTTTTGGGGTGTCAAAGAGGGGCTTCGCCCCTCTTTGAAATCTCTCTCCCCTTCCCCTTGCCAAGGGGAAGGGGAGAGAGGGGATGGGGTTAATAAAAATAAAGGTAAGGAGTTGGTAAATAATATCTTAGGGGGCATTGACCAAATAAAACAAATAGGATACACTTGAAATATGGTATACTTTGGCACTTCAGGATTTAGCTATGATGATTGGGTAGGAAACTTCTACCCGGTGGGTTTGCCTAAGAGAGAATGGCTGGTCTACTATGCCCGTGAATTTGATGCCTGTGAGGTAAATTCAACCTTTTATGCCATACCCAAACCTTCTACCTTAAAAGCCATGGTTGACAAAACGGGCGAAGGTTTCATATTTGTTATTAAAGCCAACCGGGAGATGACTCACCAACGGGAGGATAATGCCCCCGTTTTTGAGGATTTTTGCCAGGTATTAGAGCCTGTCATCTCTGCTGGAAAGCTGGGTTGCATTTTAGCTCAATTTCCCTATAGTTTCGGGTTTAATCGCCGTAACTGGGACTACCTTGGGCTATTTAAGGAACGGCTGGGCGAGCTACCGTTGGTGATTGAATTCCGTAATGCCCACTGGCTAAGGAGTGAGGTGTTTGATTGGCTTCGTCGCCAGGATTTGGGCTTCTGTTGTGTCGATGAACCACGGCTACCTAATCTGTTGCCCCCGCTAGCTGAGGCAACAAGTAAAATAAGCTATGTCCGCTTTCACGGGCGTAATAGTGATAAGTGGTGGCAGCATGAGCAGGCATATGAGAGGTATGATTATAGCTATAGCTCCTCGGAACTCGGCGAGTGGTTGCCCAAGATTCAGAAGCTGAATAGTGTGGCTGAAAAGACCTTTATCTTTGCCAACAATCACTGGCGTGGGCAGGCAGTGAACACCATTCGCCAGTTGCGAGTGATGCTGGATTAACCTCTCCTGCGCGAACATTGCTCTCTTTAAAATCGCCAAGTATAAATGCTTACCTGTCAGCATAGGTAGGCGGAGGGGAGGGAAAGATGACTACAGGCTTCAATCTACTTCGCTCTCGTTTGGAGAGTGAGCGAAAGCGGTTAATTGAGGAATTAGAACAATTGGAGGCTAGTGTTCGCCCTGCTGAGGAAAGGCGAGAGGGTAGCCCCTTTGGCAAGAGGGAGGAGGAGGCTACAGAGAGCTTCGAGCTAGAGAGGCGGATAACCTTAGAGAAGCGTATCAGAGACCAGCTAGCAGATGTGGAGCATGCTTTGCACAAGTTTGAAGATGGAACCTATGGCTTTTGTGATAGTTGTGGTCAACCTATAGACCCAGCCCGACTGGAAGCACTTCCTCAGGCTAGTCTGTGCTTGCGCTGTAAGGAGCGTCAGGCAAAGAGTGCGAAAGGCAAGTAATCTCCAAGGTAGGGGCGGAATGTGGTCTTTTTTACTTAGCGTGTTACTAGTGGTGGTTGCTGACCAACTCAGCAAGCTCTGGATAAGGTCTAATCTGCTTGTTGGGCAATCGCTATTTGAGGTGGGATTCTTTCAGATAATCCGTCTTCCCCCTAACACGGGAGCCGCCTTTGGCTTATTTCAGGACCAATCATTTGCCTTAACCATAGTTGCTATAGTCGGTATTGCCGCTATCCTACTCTACGCCCTTCTTATCTATCGTCGCTTCCCCTTTTTAAACAATCTGTTAGGTAGGTCAGCCCTGGGCTTAATTCTCGGCGGCACAATAGGCAATCTGATTGACCGGCTGCGCTTTGGTGGTGTTACCGACTTCATCAGCATCGGTATCTGGCCAGCGTTTAACATTGCTGATTCAGCTATAGTTGTCGGTGTTATTCTATTTGCTTACTCCCTTCTTCCCTTAGCCAAAGCCGAGAAGCGCTGATTTATCACCCCAATGAGGATGTAAGGTAGCTTATGGGGTAGATTGAAGGGGCGAAGCCCCTTTAAAATCTATGCTCCCCCTCTCCTTTGAAGGAGAAAATACTAAGGGAGAGTCAAAGAGAGACGAAGCCTCTCTTACATAACCATTTCCCCTTCCCCTTATCAAGGGGAAGGGGATAAAGGGGATAGGGTTGATAAACAATGTCTATAATTTTGTAGTTGATAAGCAGGGTGCTCGTCTGGATAAATATGTTTGCCAAAAGCATCCGGAGCTCTCCCGAACTCGTGCTCAAAAGCTTATTGCTGATGGCTATATCACGGTTAATGACCATGTGGCTAAGGCAGGACTCAAGCTTAATATAGGTGATAGGCTGAGGGTCGTCATTCCCCCCACCCCACCTAGCCCGTTAATGCCCGAGGCTATTCCGTTAAATATAATTTATGAGGATGACGACCTTTTAGTCGTAGATAAACCAGCCGGGCTTACCGTTCATCCAGCGCCGGGACACCTAAGCCATACCCTGGTCAATGCTATTCTGTCCCACTTTCCCAACTTAGCTGATGTGAGCGACTCACTGCGACCGGGGATTGTACATCGGTTAGACAAGGATACCTCAGGGGTGATGCTGGTGGCTAAGAACAGCGTGGCACAGGCTGACCTAGCCGAGCAATTTAAGGCTCATTCGGTGGCAAAAGCCTATCTGGTATTGGTTAAAGGGCATCTTACCCCGGAGAATGGCATTATTGAAGCACCAATGGGGCGTGACCCCCGTAACCGAAAGCGTATGGCAGTAGTGGCTGATGGCAGGGATGCCCGCACAGAATATCGTGTAATCAAGTATATAGGGGACTACACCCTGCTTGAAGTTATGCCCCAGACCGGTCGCACCCACCAGATACGGGTTCACCTTTCGGCTATTGGCTTTCCGGTGGTGGGAGACAAGGTCTATGGGGTGAAGTCAGCCTTCTTATCACGGCAGTTTATGCACGCCTGCCTCCTTGGCTTCAAGCTGCCATCCAGCGGCGAATATGTGGAGTTTAAATCTGAGCTACCCCCGGATTTAGCGCAGGCACTAAAGGATATTAGGTAGTTTTTTTATTAGGGGGCGTTTGTAACTTCTTACGCCAAGATATGTATACTGGTAGTAGTTTTGATAACAGTTCAATTACAGCATTAAATAATGGTGTCTCAACTTCATCGAACTCATTAAAAATTTTCGAGAGTTCTGATTGATACAAAGATTTAACCTTCTGTGAAGGTAACTTTTGTTTTAGATCACCTTTTTCATGCATGAGTTCTAATCCTTCTAAGGCAGTCAGCACGTCCCTATATATCTCATAACCGCGATGGATAAAAAGGTTTCTAGATTCACGCCATGGTTCTACTATTTTACTTAGTTTATTCAGTGATTTATCAACCTTTGAAGAAGTAACCCAGGAATTCTTTGTTATATTCTCGGGATAGCATAGTCTTTCGGGGTTGCCAAGTCGGAAAGTATCATTAGTGAGGATTAGACAAACATCCATAATTGTAACTACAGTAATTGCATATTTAATGTAGTGGTAATTTATATAGTTACCTTGTACAATTCCCGCTTCTCTATACCACTTGTTACTCCTAAAGTGACTCATATATACCCTTGTATGGGCTAGAGATTTAAAGCAATTAAGAAGCCTGTGTATCCAACCCATTACTTCGAATGAATACCTTTCTAATTCTGAAGGTGAATAGGGCTTCCCTCCAAGCAATTTCTCCATGTAGGGAAGTGCATCTTTTATGTTTTCCTCAGCAAGCTCGTGATCCAATATTTTTGAACTGTAATCATTCATACCGTAGTCAGTTTATCTAAAAATCCTCTTCTAAGCAAGTTCAAAATAATATATAAGAGGGGCGTCAGCCCCTCTTTCTTCTCCTCCCCCCTCTCCTTCAAAGGAGAGGGGGATAAAGGGGGTGAGGTTAATAAAACAACTTCCAGGTTTCTACTCCTAGAATATTGGTGGGTGGGGTGGTAGAATGGGGGACAGGTTAAAGGAAGATGGAAGTTGATAAGGTTCTAAAAAGGCTTGACACTCTGATAAGTATAGGTAATACAGTTTCGTCTGCATGTAGTTTGCGAGAAAGAGGTACAGATGTGGATGCTGTTGAGGTGTTTAGCCAGTGGCGGACAAGCTCTTTAAGTTTTCTAAATACTTTCCCTCCCGAGTACATTTACTCCCGTGAATTTGAGGCACGTTGCAAGGATTTATCCTTAGAGGATGTTGAGCAAGGGTTAGGAATTCTTAGTGCTGCAAGAGATGACATAAGGGGCGGTTACCTCCAGAAAGTTGAGACGCTTGTTTCTGCAGAAGTATTTTATGACTTTTTGGATATGGCTAAGCATCTTCTGGATAACGGTTATAAAGACCCCGCAGCTTCGCTAATAGGGGCAGTCCTTGAAGATGGCCTTCGCCGCATATGCGTTAATAATGGTATCACTTTGAAGACTAAGGAAGATATAAGTTCTTTAAATCAAAAGCTAGCCCAAAAACAGGTATATAACCCCCTCCAGCAGAAGCAGATTCAGGTTTGGAATGACATAAGAAACAATGCTGACCATGGTAACTTTGACCAGTATAAAATGGATGACGTAAAAGACATGCTGGGAGGGGTTCAGAAATTCCTATCCAATTACCTAGTATAGAAAGGCTCTTAGATGAATAAGTCAGTCAGGGTGCGCTATGCCCCCAGTCCTACTGGCTATCCCCATGTAGGCAATATCAGGACTGCCCTGTTTAACTGGCTCTTTGCCCGCCACCACGGCGGTAGCTTCATTGTCCGCATTGAGGATACCGATGTCACTCGTAAGGTTAAGGGGGCAGTGAAGGGAATTCTTGACGGTCTGCGGTGGCTGGGTCTTGATTGGGATGAAGGACCTGAGGTGGGTGGTAAGTATGGTCCCTATTTTCAGTCGCAGCGCTTGGAGATATATAGCGAACTAGCCGAGCGCCTGATTTCGCAGGGGGATGCCTATTACTGCTACTGTTCCCCCCAGCGCCTGAAGGAGATGCGCGCCGAGCAGGTCAAACGCAAGCAGCCGCCTGGTTATGACCGTCTCTGTCGCGACTTAACCCAGGAGGAGCGGGCACAAAAGGAGACTGAAGGCATCACGCCGGTAATTCGGTTCAAGGCACCACTTGGCGGGCAAACCAGGTTCAATGATTTAATTCGGGGCGAGGTGGTATTTGACAACAATACCATTGACGATTTCATCTTACTTAAGTCAGATGGCTATCCCACCTACCATCTAGCCAGTGTTATTGATGACCACCTGATGGAGATAAGCCATGTCTTGAGGGCTGAGGAGTGGCTATCCAGCACCCCTCGCCATCTGCTCCTATATCGGGCACTGGGATTTGAGCCGCCGCAATTTGCTCACCTGCCCATGCTCTTGGGGTCTGACCGCTCCAAATTGAGCAAGCGGCACGGGGCAGTGTCTATAACCGAGTACCGCGAGCAGGGCTATCTACCTGAGGCTATGGTGAACTTCCTCGCCCTGCTCGGCTGGTCTTTGGATGATAGGACTGAAATTTTGTCCCGTGAGGAGCTTATACAAAGCTTTTCCCTGGAAAGAATCAGTCGGACGGCTGCCATCTTCAACCGGGATAAGCTTAACTGGATGAACGGGGTATATATTCGCAACCTAACCGCTGTTCAGTTCTTTGAAGCAGTGCAACCCTACTTGATGATGAATATACCCGCTGGGGAGGCATTAATATCAAGCGAAAATTATGTGAGGGATATTCTGCCCCTTATCCAGGAGCGAGCCCGAACCCTGGCTGAGGTAGCTGAGCTGGCTCAGTTTTTCTTCATTGACCAGCTTGACTATGAATCTAGCCTGCTTGTAGGCAAGGATATGAGCCATCAGTCAGCCATTCAGGCATTAGAGGCGGCACAGCAGAGGCTCAGCCAATTAGAGGCGTTTGATGCCGGGTCTCTGGAGGGTGTGCTCCGACCTCTGGCTGTGGAGCTGGGGCTAAAGACCGGTCAGCTCTTTGGCACGCTGAGGGTAGCAGTTACTGGGCGGACAGCAGCCCCACCATTATTCCAAACTATGGCTGTGCTCGGTAAGGAGCGCTGCCTGAGGCGAATTGAAGCGGCGCTGGCTAGGCTGTGATTGGTGTTGCCGTGAATAGGCAAGGGGATAGAGGTTCTGCTTTATCTGGCTACTGTGTCCTTGATTTGGCTGATGAGAGGGGCGTGCTCTGTTCCCGCTATCTGGCTGATATGGGGGCGGAGGTTATCAGGATAGAAAAGCCGGGGGGAGGTTCAGCCAGAAGCCCCTTTTTCTGGGGAACAAATCTCGGTAAACTTGGCATAACCCTCAATATAGAGCTCAAACCGGGGCAGGAGATATTCAAGCGGCTAGTTGAGAGTGCTGATGTCTTGGTGGAGAGCCAGCCGTCAGGATACTTGGAGGCATTAGGTCTTGGCTATCCTGAGCTCGGTCAAATCAACCCCCGACTGGTTATGGCTTCCATCACCGATTTTGGAAACAGTGGTCCTTATCAAGATTATAAGTCGTGCGATATTGTGGCTAGCGCTCTGGGGGGTCAGATGTATGTCTGCGGTGAGCCTCAGTCGCCACCGCTCAAACCCTCTGGCAACCAGAGTTGTTACCTCGCCTCTATCTTTGCTGCCATTGGTGTTCTGCTGGCACTGTGGAAGCGGCGTACTTCGGGCAGGGGACAGCATATTGACATTTCGTTACAGGAGTGTGTGGCAGCTACTCTTGACCATGTCCTGGTGCGCTATTTTTATGAAGGGGTGGTAGCCCAAAGGCAGGGTAGTCTCCACTGGAATGGTGCCTTCCGCATCTTTCCCTGCCGGGATGGCTATATTCTACTTTCCCTGTTTCAGCAGTGGGAAACGGTGGTGGAGTGGCTTGACTCTGAGGGCATGGCTGGTGATTTGACCGATGAAAAATGGCTTGGCAGAGAGAATCGGCTCAAGCACCTCGACCATATTATTGAGGTTTTAGGGCGGTGGACGAAAACCCACACTGTAGCCGAGCTGGTGGAGCAGGGGCAATTAATGCGCTTCCCCTGGGCGGAGGTCGCCTCAATACCAGGACTGGTTAATAGCCCCCAATTAAAGGAGCGCGATTTCTTTGTTGAGGTAGAGCATCCGGAGTCGGGTAAAAGATATAAGTTCTCTGGAGCGCCATGTAAGCTCAGCCGTTCTCCGTGGCAGGTGGGAGGCAAGGTGCCAAAGATTGGCGAGCATAATATGAAAATCTATCATGGGGAGCTGGGGCTATCCAAAGCGGAGATAGAGACTTTGGTTAAAGAGGGTGTTATTTAGGCGCATGAAAAGAACTATCAAGGACTGGCTTATAATTCTAGTATTACTATTAGATGATGCTGTGGCATTAGTGCTGGTTGTATTGGTGTTGCGGTTTCTCAGAATAGAAATTCCTTTACCGATTGCCATTGTTATAGCACTGGTGCTTGGCGCAGTTGTCTTTGTAACCCACAAGGCAGTTATACCCACCTTTCACAAAAAGCAGATTACTGGCTCTGAGGGCATGATAGGTATGAAAGGGAGGGTAATCAAGTCCCTGACGCCGAAAGGCGTTGTCCATGTCGGCGACGAGTCCTGGAAGGCAAAATCTTCTGGCGAAGACATAGAGACTGGCGAGGAGGTGGAGGTAGTTGGGGTGGAGGGTCTGACCTTAAAGGTCAGGCGCGAGAACCGGTGATGTATTTATCTACCTCGCCCCTCTTAGACACCCATATAGATAAGAGGTAAATATCTATGATAGCCGATTTAAACAATCTTGTCCGATTGAAGGAACCTCAGATTAAACCGGCGGCTGAAATGCTGGGCAGGGCGTTTCAAGACGACCCGTTATTTACTCATTTCTTTCCTGACGCATCCGAGAGAAAAAGCAAGTTGCCTTATATTTTCAAGTTTTTGATTCGTTATGGTGTTTGGTATGGTGAAGTTTACGCAACATCCCCGAATCTAGAAGGGGTTGCCGTGTGGCTTCCTCCTGAGAAAGCCGATATGACGCTGCGGAGAATGATTTGGAGTGGGGATTTTTCTATCTTATTTAATCTAGGAATGAAGTTTATTTCAAGGCAGCGGTCTATCACCGATTATATTCTCTCGATACACAAGCGCCACGCACCTTTCCGCCATTGGTTTTTACAGTCTATTGGTGTAGACCCTATGTTCCAGGGAAAGGGTTATGCGGGTACCCTGTTAAAGGCTATGTTTGCTAGAATAGACCAGGAGCATTTGCCTTGCTACCTTGAAACCCAAAATGAAAAGAATGTATCTATTTACCAGCATTATGGATTCAAAGTAGTTGAAGAGTTTGCAATCCCCGGCACTGAGTTTAGTAATTGGGCTATGTTAAGAGAAAAGTCTAGTTAATATCAGCTATCTACCTCACCCCTCAAAGAGTCCTTGGAGTGAACCCCTGAAACTGGACACATTAGGTTGTGAAGGTTTGGTAGGGTCGGAGTATTCTATAATGGAGGGAGAAAGGACCTTGCCATGAGAAATCAGAGAAGTTTCAGCCTAGAATTTAAGAGGCAGGTAGTAGAGGAGCTACTGAGTGGGGAAAGCCGACCTGCCTAGCTCTGCCGCAGGTATAATATCTCATCGAGCATACTCTATCACTGGAAGAAGCAATACCACTAAAAGCCTTAAATAAGCCCTTGCCAAACATTGAATTAGTGTTATAATTACAAAAGCGGTTAGACTTAAGGCTAGACCGAGATTAAGCAGCCAGGTGGCAACTACTGAGTGGTTAGCAAATTGGCTCAAGCACACGGTGTCGCCACTATCATTATTTATTGACAGCAAGGTCATGCGGTACTTCGACCAAGAGCGGCTCACGAAAGCCCGGGGATTGTGAAAAGCAAAAGGGGTGATGTAAAAGGAGGAAAGTTATTGTTTAACGTGCTATTAATTTCTATAGCAAAATATAAGTAAACATGGAGGTCTGCAGAATGAAAGAAGCGCCAAGGATTGTAGTAGAAGACTGCTTGGGGGTCAAAAAGTCGGAGGAGGTGCTAATAATTGTTGATGGAAAATCTCGCCAGATTGGAAGCGCTTTGTTTGACGCCGCCAAAAGCTTAGGGGCAGAGGCAGTACTGGTTGAAATGGTTGAGCGGGAGGTACACGGCTCTGAGCCGCCTCGCCTGGTGGCTGAAGCGATGAAAAGCGCCGATGTTGTAATTGCACCAACCTCCAAATCTCTAACTCACACCAAAGCCAGAGTGGAGGCAACTAAGAGCGGGGTCAGGATTGCCAGCATGCCGACAATAACTGAAGAAATGATGTCTCGGACGATGTCGGCTGATTATACAAAGATAAAAGAGAGGAGCCTGAAGTTCCGCGATTTACTCTCTCAAGGAAGCGAGGTGCGACTTACTACACCTGCGGGGACGGATTTGACCCTCTCCATAGCGGGGAGAGAGGGGATGGCTGATACCGGCATCCTGCATGAGAAAGGTGCTTTTGGCAACCTTCCCGCAGGTGAAGCATGCCTGGCTCCGGTTGAAGGAAAGACATCTGGCATAGCAGTCATAGACGCGTCGATGGCAGGCGTTGGTGTAATGAAGACACCGATAAGGATGGTGGTAAAGGACGGTTATGTTACTGAGATAAGTGGCGGAGCTGAGGCTAAAGCACTCTCTGAATTGCTGCAAGATAAAGGAAAGGAGGCAAAAAATATCGCTGAGTTGGGAATTGGGACCAATGATAAGGCAACTCCATCCGGAAGCCCGCTGGAAGATGAGAAGGTGATGGGAACTGTTCATGTCGCTATAGGCGATAACATCAGCTTCGGTGGCAAGGTAAAAGCACCAATACATCTGGATGGAATTATGAAAAACCCGACCCTGGTAATTGACGGTAAAACCGTAATCAAAGATGGTAAACATCTAATTTAGGAGGTAAAAGATGGCAAAAAGATTACTAGGTAAAGTTGAGCTAGAAGACATAACCTGGGGGTCAACCCTGCTTGGCAGTGGCGGAGGTGGCTCAACTCTTGACGGGTTAAGGCTGATAAAAGAAATGGAGAACGAGGTAACGCTACTTGACCCTGCTGACCTCCCTGAGAGCGCCAACGCCGTGACAGTGGCTGGAATAGGAGCCCCCAAGGCTCTTGCCGAAAAGAAGTTTGGACCTGAGGCTATACTTGCCTTTGAAGCAATGAAGAATGTAACCGCTATCGGTGGGGTTAAAATAGATTATCTGATGCCGGGTGAAATAGGCGGTCTCAATACCATTACCCCCCTCTATGTAGCCTCAAAGAAGAATGTGCCCGTGGTTGATGCCGATGGCAATGGACGTGCTTGTCCTGAGCTAAATACCGGACTCTATCCCATTTACAAAATTCCAACCAGTCCACTGGTGGTCGCCAACAAAGCAGGCGATATTATCGTCGCCTACTTAGGTGACCCACTTGATACCACTGCCGCTGAGACAATAGCCAGAACCGCCGCCGTCTCCTTTGGGATGCTGGCAGCTTTTAGCACCTGGATAGTCAGTATAGCAACGATAAAAAAGTGCCTGGTGCCCTACTCGGTATCAAAGGCTGAAAAAATAGGTAAGGCAATAAGGGAGGCTAAAGCCAGTGGCAAGGACGCAGTGAAAGAGGTAGTAACCGTTACCAGTGGAAAGGAACTCTTCCGGGGTAAAATAAGGAAGATTGAGATGAAAACCGCTGAGGGGTTTGACTTCGGCAGAACAACCATTGAAGGTATCGCTGACTATAAAGGCGAAACATTCATCATTGATTCCCAGAACGAGAACATGATTGCCTGGCAGGATGAGAAGCCGGTGATAATGGTTCCCGACTTAATAGCCATGATGACCACCGGGGGTGAGCCTCTTAACAATGCCGATACCAAGGAAGGTATGGAAATAGCTATTATCGGTATTCACGCCCCGGAGCCTTGGATGAGAACCCCTGACGGATTTAATTGCTGGAAGCATATATTGGAGAAACTGGGCTATAAGGGTGCTTATGTTAGCTCATTTTAGGTAGCAGGGAAGGAAAATTTAAGCCACTACCAATAGCTGTCTTCTGGATAAATAGGGAGGGCCTCTATCCTGCTGAGACCCTCTTTTAAGTTTGGAGGTTGAGTAATGCAGGTCTTTGACATCATTAAGAAGAGGAGAAGCATTAGATTCTATACTGATGAGGTTATTGAAGAGGACAAGCTGAAAAAGCTAGTAGAAGCTGCGATTTGGTCACCAAGTGCTGGCAACATTCAAGCTTGGAATACAGCAATAGTTCAACGAAAAGAAGATATTGAACGGATAAAAGCTGTTTCTCCTGGAATACTGGGTAATCCTACAGCACTGATGATACTATGTGCCGATAAGAGAAAGGCCTATGATAAGGGAGGGGAGGTGGGAAGAGATGTACTATCCATAATGGATATCGCCATAGCAGCTCAGAATATCTGCTTGGAGGCGACAGAGCTGGATCTAGGCTCCTGCATAGTAAGGTCATTTAACCAAATTGGGGTAAGGGAGCTTTTGAACCTGCCCAAGAACATTGCTCCTGAGCTACTGGTGTCTCTAGGTTACCCCAGGAGCATCCCAAATCCCCCACCAAGAAGAAGTGTTGAAGATGTGATGATTCGCTGGATAAAACCCGGAAACGAGCAATGAAAGGCAACATTGAGGAAGAGAAATTTAAATACGACCTCCTTAAGCTATTTTGCTACATGATTACCAGTGCCAGAGGCTGTATTGAAGAACCAAAACTATATGGTCCATTCAGATTGATTGATTCTGTAGGTAGAATCATCGCCCTACTTGATAATGAAGGTCTAGCCGATGACTTTCTGAAAAAGGAAAGAGCAAAAATTGAAGAAAATAAATATCTACTTATGGAAGAGAGGGGGGAATTCATAGAATTTCTGGATGAGCTAGTTATAAACTTTACCGCTGAATTAAAAGAGAAAAAGGGGTGATGAAAAGGAGGGGGATGAAATCAATATACATTATAAACCCGCTAACAGATAGAGAATTTGAGCAGATGACACTTAAGGAGGCTGAGGCAGCGGCATCACCAGAAACTCAATTGCAGGTGGTAAGTATTGATAAAGGGCCTGCCTCTATTGAATGTTGTTATGATGAGGTTATAGCCGCGCCTTATGTTGTCAAAAAGGTAAAAGAGGTAGCCGATAAAGCAGATGCCATCATTATCAACTGCTTTGGTGATGTTGCCGTAGATG
>JAUWIX010000033.1 GCA_030608005.1 Dehalococcoidia bacterium | reverse complement strand
GAGAGGGACAGACCTCTGGTGTGCCAGTTGTTCCGCCAGGAGCATCGCTGGGTAGCTAAGTCTGGTGAGGATAAGCGCTGAAAGCATCTAAGTGCGAAGCCTGCCCCAAGATAATATCTCCCATCCTTCACCTTCGGGTGAAGGGGTAAGACCACAAGTAGACTACTTGTTTGATAGGCGGTGAGTGTAAGAGCAGTAATGTTTTGAGCTTAACCGTACTAATGGTCGAGGGCTTGACCTGCTTCAGAGTTGATATTAGTTAGATTTTTAAGAGGGGGGCCGGCTATAAGCTTTGCTGAGCTGAGCTAGTTCAGATAGATAGGTGACACTGGCTGTAAATAGTCATTTACTGAGTTGCGATATATATTCACCTGCGCTATAATAGGGTAGTTAGCACTCTCACTCCGAGAGTGCTAATAAATTGAGCCTGTGATTGTCGATTGAAAAAGGAGGATTGAAATGGTGGTTAAGCTACAACCGTTGGCTGACCGGGTGATAGTCAAGCCCATTGAGAAAGAGGAGGTGACCAAGGGGGGTATTGTCCTGCCTGATACGGCTAGGGAAAAACCACAGGAGGGGAAGGTGTTGGCTGTTGGTCCTGGCAGGTTATCTGAGGATGGGAAACGGCTGGCTATGGATGTTGCCGTGGGTGATGTGGTGGTTTATGCTAAGTATGGGGGCACTGAGATCAAGATTGAGGATGAAGAACTGGTGATTTTGCGTGAGAGCGATATCTTGGCTAAGAAGGGCAAGTAATAAATCGGTTAGTATAAGGAGGGGAAAAATGGCTAAACAGATTATATTTGATGAGGAGGTTAGGCATTCCGTAAGGAAGGGAATAGATACTTTAGTTGATGTGGTTAAGGTGACCTTGGGACCTAAGGGGCATTGCGTGGCTTTGGATAAAAAATGGGGTGCTCCAACGGTAATTGATGATGGGGTTACCATTGCCAAGGATATTGAGCTTCCTGACCCCTTTGAGAATATGGGTGTTCAGTTGGTTAAGGAGGCAGCCACTAAGACCAATGATGCCTGCGGCGATGGCACTACTACATCTACCATTCTAGCTCATGCCATTGTTTCTGAGGGCTTTAAGAATATAGCCGCTGGGGCCGATGCCATGGCTTTAAAGAGGGGCATTGAGAAGGCGACCAAGGCTATTATTGATGAGCTTAAGAGAGCATCTACTGAGGTAAAGGGTAAGGAGCAGATTGCCCAGGTGGGCACTATAACTGCTGTTGACAGAGAGATTGGCGATTTAATCGCTGAGGTCATGGAGAAGGTTGGCAAGGATGGGGTTATCACTGTTGAGGAATCCAAGGGGATAAAGTATGAGACCGAGTATGTGGAAGGGATGCAATTTGACCGTGGCTATATCAGCCCCTATTCCATCACTAATGCTGAGAAGATGGAAGCAGTGATAGAAGAGCCCTATATCCTTATCACCGATAAGAAAATCTCTGCTGTTTCTGACCTTCTGCCGGCTCTGGAGAAGATACTACAGGTGTCAAAGAATCTACTTATTGTGGCTGAGGATATGGATGGTGAAGCCCTAGCTACCCTGGTGGTCAATAAGCTACGGGGCACGCTAAATGTTCTGGCAATTAAGGCTCCCGGTTTTGGGGATAGGCGTAAGGCAATGCTGGAGGATATGGCAATTCTCACCGGCGGCAAGGTTATCTCGGAGGAGGTGGGGCGCAAGCTGGACTCGGTTACTGTGGAAGATTTAGGCAGGGCTCGCCGGGTAACCTGTGATAAGGATAAAACCACTATTGTTGAGGGCAAGGGCTCAGAAGAGGCTATTAAGGGCAGAATCAAGCAGATTAAGGCTCAAATAGAAGAGACCACATCTGATTTTGACCGGGAGAAACTTCAGGAGAGGCAGGCGAAGCTGGTGGGTGGGGTAGCTGTAATCAAGGTGGGAGCGGCTACCGAGGTCGAGCTTAAGGAGAGGAAGCATCGCGTTGAGGATGCCTTGTCAGCTACCCGGGCAGCGGTGGAGGAGGGCATTCTTCCTGGTGGTGGCGTTGCCTTACTCAATGCGGTTTCAGTTTTGGATAAGCTAGAGGCTAGTGGGGATGAAGCAACCGGGGTTAATATTATCAGGAAAGCTGTGGATGAGCCGCTTCGCTGGATTGCTATAAATGCCGGCAGGGATGGGGCAGTGATAGTAGATGCCGTCAAGAAGAGCCCAACCGGCGTTGGTTATGATGCTGAAGCCGATGATTTTGGTGATATGGTGGAAAAAGGTATTATTGACCCCACCAAGGTGGTAAGGTCTAGCCTGGAGAATGCAGCTAGTATTGCCGCTATGGTTTTGATTACCGAATCCTTGGTTACTGATATACCGGAGAAGGAGAAGATGCCAGGGATGCCTCCCGGTGGTATGGAGTATTAATCGGACCTTTGCCTTGGTAAAGGAAATAAGAATAGCCGTGGTCTTCGGGCGGCGGCTATTTTGTTATCCATGCTTATCAGGAGTAGATTGAAGGGGCGGAGCCCCTTCAAAACCTATATCTCCCCCTCTCCTTTGAAGGAGAGAGAGAAAAAAGGAGAGTCAAAGAGAGACGAAGCCTCTCTTATATAACCATTCCCCTTCCCCTTGATAAGGGGAAGGGGATAAAGGGAACAGGGTTACCTAATAAAAGCTTAAAAGGGGTGGGGTAAATAAACTATCTCATAGCTTCAGCAGCTCCTCTAAGGGCTCATCGTCAGCGACAGGACCAACTACCGCCAGGCGGAGCTGACTAGCTACCAGCAGCTCTTGGGCTAATTGCCTGAGCTCCTCAGCGGTAATGGCATCAATAATGGACATTACCTGGTCAACGCTGAGAATGCGTCCGGTGAGAATTTCCTGTCCTCCCATCCAGCCGGCAACACTGCGGCTATCCTCCATACGGAGTAGCAGGCGCCCTTTTGATAGTTCCTTAGCCTTAGTTAATTCAGGTTCAGGGACTGTTTCCTTGAGCTGGTAAAGTTGCTCCAGGATAGCCTTGATGGCTACTGGCAGGTTTTTTGGTTCTACCCCGGCATAAATGGTAACCGAGCCAGTGTCAAGGAAGTGCTCTACATAGCTATGGATGCTGTAGGCAAGTCCTAGCCGGTCACGAATCTCAACAAACAGGCGACTGCTCATACCCTCCCCCAGGATGACATTAAGCAGGTCGAGGGTGAAGCGCTTGGGGTGAAGCAATGGCAACCCGGTTAGCGCCAGACAGAGGTGGGCTTGCTCTGTGTCCTTCCTCTCAATATGCATCCGCGGGAATTTTTGCTCTTTATATGCCGAATATCCAGGGTGAGGCTGCTGGTCAGCCCAGTCGCCAAAGGCTTGACCCACAGCGGTTAACATCTCCTGGTGCTGGAGAGCGCTGGCGATGCTAACTACTATGTTACTGGGTAAATACTGATGTGCCAGGTAGTCGAGCATCATGTCCCGGGTAATGGCAGCCACCGATTCCTTGCTACCGGCTACGTCCCTTCCCAGGGGGTGGTCGGGCCACAAAAGCTCGTCGATTAGCATGTCAACCAGTTGGGATGGGGAATCCTTTCCCATATTAATTTCTTCAATGATAACCTGGCGCTCACTTCCAATATCCGCTGGGTCAAACTTGGAGTGGAGTAGCATATCCGCTAGCACATCCAGGGCTAGGTGGAAGTGGGGTTGAGCCACCTTACACCAGTAGAGGGTTAGTTCCTTATCGGTGCCTGCGTTAAGGATTCCACCCGCTCCCTCTATTGCCTCAGAGATTTCCCTGGCTGTGGTGCGCTTTGGCGTGCCCTTGAAGCGCAGGTGCTCAATAAAGTGTGAGATACCGGCCTGTGGCTCGGTCTCGTATCGGGAGCCGACCCCGATAAAGATGCAGATAGATACCGAGCGGGTATGAGGCATAGTAGCGGTGATAACTCGCAATCCATTATCTAGGGTAGTCTTCTGATACAATATCCTACCTCTATAAACTAGGTTAAATGATATTCTAATGGTATTTCTGGTTCAGGTCAATTTAAGGGGACTGTGCCCCTACCCCCCCCCGCGCTAAACTTTTTTTCCCACCCACCCACCCTATAGGGGCAGGCCTGTTTAACTTTGCAAAAAAAGAGCATATATTATAAACTAATAAGGAAATAATTTTTAAGCAACATATCGAGCTAGGCAGCTAAGATGGAAAAACACTACAAATACCAGAGCTATATTCCCCAGTATTACAACGTAACCACGAAACTGGTGGATGAGATGGCGGAAAAGGGCTTGGGTGATAAAGTAGCTGTATGCTATCAGGATAAGACCTATACCTTCAGTGAAATGCAAAGCCTGATAAGTAGGGTGGGAAATGCGCTTAAAATTCTCGGGGTACACGTGGAAGAGCGGGTAATGCTGGTAATGTACGATTCCCCTGAAGCTATGGCCAGCTTCTATGGCGTCATAAAAATCGGCGCCATTCCGGTACCGGTCAACTACATGTATACTAAGCACGACTATCGCTATCTACTGAATAACAGTCGTGCCCGAACCCTTATTGCTGACGAGGATTTTATTGAGGAGATCGAAGGCTTCAAGGAGAAGTTTCTTTACCTTGACAACACTATCATCGTCGGTAAGAAAACAAGGGCTTATCACATCTCGTTCCATGATATCGTCGACCGTTGTTTAGATAAACTCGACGTGGCTTATACTACTTTTGATGATGCTGCTTTCTGGAATTACACATCCGGCAGTACCGGTGTTCCCAAGGCTGCCGTTCACCTTCAGCACGATGTCTTCAGTTGCATTGACAGCTACGCCAAAGCCGTCCTGGGCATTAACCAGGACGATATACTCTTTTCGGCATCAAAGTTCTTCTTTGCTTATGGATTGGGTAACAGCTTCTTCTATCCTTTAGCTCTTGGCGCATCGGTAGTCCTGCTCCCGGACCGACCTCGACCAGAAACCATATTCGCTACCATCAACCGCTATCACCCCACGGTGTTTTTCGGCGTACCCACGCTATACGCCAATATGCTGGAAGTAAAAGACGCTGAGAAAAAATATGACCTCTCCTCCCTGCGTATCTGTACCTCAGCTGGCGAAGCTCTACCCAAAGAAATCTTTTTTGAATGGAAAGAAAGGTTTGGGCTGGAAATCTTGGATGGTATAGGCTCGACAGAGCTGTTACACATTTTTATTTCCAATCGCCCGGGTGATGTCAAACCGGGAAGCTCCGGTAAAATAGTCCCGGGATATCACGTCAGAATTGTCAATGATAATGGTAATGAAGTGCCTGGTGGTGAGGTTGGTACTCTGCAGGTAAAGGGAGAATCAACAGCAGCTTATTACTATCGCCATCATGACAAAACCAAAACTTCTATGTTGGGAGAGTGGTTTAATACCGGAGATAAGTATTACCGGGATGCCGAAGGTTACTACTATTACTGCGGCAGAAGCGATGACATGCTCAAGGTTGGTGGCATATGGGTCTCCCCTATTGAGGTTGAAGATGCCCTGGTTTCCCATCCTGCGGTGCTCGAGGCTGCTATAGTCGCTAAAAAAGACGAACATAACCTGGTTAAGCCTAAGGCATACGTAGTGCTGAAAAAAGATTACCAGCCATCCGAGGAACTATCCAAGGATATTCAAGCGTTTGTAAAGAAGAGCATAGCACCTTATAATTACCCCAGGTGGATAGAGTTTGTTAACGACCTCCCCAAGACTACCACCGGCAAGGTACAGCGCTACAAGCTAAGGGATTAGTTACAAAGGGTTGTTTGGGTATATTATTTCTCCCCCAACTCCTCTCCCTTTTTAATTTATCTTTTTCTCCTCCAACCTCCCCCCTTTTAACCTGTGTCTTTCTTCCCACCCCCCCACCCTATAGGGCTTTGCCCTTAAACTCCTGCTTTATTGGAGAGGAATTATATCCCTCGCCCCCTCGTTTTAACTGGGGTGTCTAAGAGGGGCGTAAGCCCCTCTTCTTGAAAAACCCCTCCCCCTCTCTCTCGAGGGAGAGGGGGATTAAAGGGATGAGGTTGATAATATAAATTGACTTCACTTGCGGGCACTGCTAACATTGAGAAAATGATATCCAGGCTTTCTCTTTTTCCATTAACCGCTGAGGTGAGTGACCAAGGTCACCTTAAAATTGGCGGCTGTGATGCCGTGGAGCTAGCGGCTGAGTTTGGCACGCCTCTTTATCTTTTTGATGAATTCAGCTTACGCAGCCGGTGTGCTGAATTTAAGCAGGAGTTTAGCCGGCGCTATGCTGATACTACGGTTATTTATGCCTGCAAAGCGTTTATAAATAAGGCTCTTGTTCTTATCTTGAAGGAGGAGGGGCTGGGGCTGGATGTAGTCTCCAGTGGTGAGCTTGGTATCGCCCAATCTGTTGGTTTCCCCTTGGATAGGGTCTATTTCCACGGTAATAATAAATCGGCTGAGGAACTCAAACTGGCTTTGAAGTGGCGCATTGGTCGCATAGTGGTGGACAATTTTCATGAACTCGCTATGTTAGGCGAAATAGCCGCCGACCAGAGCTATACACCCGATATATTGCTGCGGCTTTCTCCTGGGGTGGAGCCTCACACTCATAAGTATATTGCTACTGGTGCCGTTGATACCAAGTTTGGCTTCCCGTTATTCAGTGGGGGTGAGGCGGTGGCTCAAGCTATGTCAGCGCCCAACCTGAACTTGGTCGGCTTGCATTTCCACATAGGCTCTCTCATTTATGACTTTGAGCCCTATCAGCAGGCTATAGAGTTTATACTTAGCTTTGCTGCCGAGATGAGGCAAAGAAATGGTTTTGAGCTCAGGGAACTGAATGTTGGTGGTGGGTTTGCTATTCAGTATGCCGTGGATTCTCCAGCCCCACCCATTTCTGCCTATGCTGAGGCGATAGCGTCCGAGATTACTAGTAAATGCCAGGAGCTAGACCTGGCGTTACCACGGCTGGTGGTTGAGCCGGGGAGAGCGATAGTGGGACAGGCTGGAGTGGCGTTATACCGGGTGGGGGTGGTGAAGGACATACCCGGTGTCAGGTGCTATGTCTCGGTAGATGGTGGTATGGCGGACAATATCCGCCCTGCACTTTACGGGGCTAAGCATGAGGCAGTGGTAGCCAATAGGATGTCGGAGAAGGAGGCGGGCAAGGTTACTATTGCTGGCAAGTTTTGTGAATCCGGGGATATACTAATCAAAAATATCGCCCTGCCCCCGGTTTCAGCCGGTGATATTATAGCCATACCTGATTGTGGCGCCTATTGTTTACCACAGGCGAGCAACTATAACGCCTCGCTCAAGCCAGCTATTGTTTTGGTCAAGGAGGGCAAGGCGCGCCTTATTCGGCGACGTGAGACCTTGGAAGACCTAACCAGGTGTGATTTAATTTAAGCTGGGAGGCTCTAGGTGTGGCAGGTAATCGGGCAATCCGGGGCGGTTTCCTTGCTCCAACGTAGCTTGGAGAAAGGGACCTTATCTCATGCCTACCTTCTGGTTGGTCCCCCTCATGTGGGTAAGATGACCTTGGCTCTAAATCTGGCTCAGGCATTGAACTGCCAGGCGGCTGAGCCTCCCTGTGGTTTATGTGACTCCTGTCAGAAAATAGCTTCGGGCAAGCATGCTGATGTCCGGATTATAGGCTTGAACTCTGGTGGGAATTCAACTGAGGCTAAGTCTCGGACAGAAATCGGCATTGACCAGATTAGAGAGATGCAGCATTCATCTAGCCTGCCGCCCTTTGAGGGCAAGTACAAGGCATTTATTATTGATGGTGCTGAGCTCCTATCAAATGAAGCAGCTAACTGCCTGCTTAAGACCTTGGAGGAGCCGGTAGGTGGAGTAATCTTCATTCTGCTGACCATCAATGACCTAATTCTGCCAGCCACGGTGGTTTCTCGCTGTCAGCGACTGGAGTTACACCCTATGGCGGTCTCCCATGTAAAGGCTGCCCTTAATGAACGCTGGGGTATTGAGCCGCAAAAGTCCGAGCTTCTGGCTAGGCTTTGTCATGGTTGCTTGGGTTGGGCACTATTGGCTGCTGCTGATGATAGTTTGCTTCAGCGGCGTGCTGAGAGGATAGACCGGCTGCTTGATATTGTCGACAGTGATTATGAACAGCGTTTTAATTATGTTGCCCAGCTAGCAGCTCAGTTCAGTCAAAGCCGGGATTTGGTTCTGGAGATATTGGATTTGTGGCTTGACTGGTGGCGTGACCTGTTGTTGGTTAAGCTCGGCTGCAACGATGCCATCACCGGTATCGACCTCGAAGCCATGCTGGTTGACATAGCCAGAGGTTATAATCTGGCTCAGATAAAGGCTTTTATCAATAGTATTCAGGCGGCTGGGGAGCAGCTCAGGCAGAATGCCAATCCGCGGCTAGTGCTGGAGGTGCTGATGCTCAGTATACCTGGAAGGAGCAGTGCGTAAACTATGGCTGAAATTGTTGGCATACGTTTCAAAAGAGCCGGTAGAGTATATTACTTTGACCCGGCAGATATTGACCTGGAGGTTGATGACTATGTAGTGGTCAAGACAGCTCGTGGTCTGGAGCTGGGGAGGGTGGTCATTTCTCCCAAACAGGTTTTGGCTAGTGAGGTAACTGGTGAGCTGAAACCGGTAGTGCGCAAGGCAGAGCCAGATGATATCGAGCGGGCTCAGAAATTTGAAGACAAGGAAGGAGAGGCTCTTGCTGAGTGTGGCAAGCTGATAGCTAAATTAGGGCTGCCAATGAAACTGCTATCCGCTGAATATAATCTTGATGGCAGTCTGCTTACCTTTTTCTTTAGCGCTACTGAGAGGGTTGATTTCCGTGAGCTGGTTCGGGAGTTAAATAGCCGTTTTAAAATACGGGTCGAGCTGCGTCAGTTGGGATCTAGGGATGAAGCTAAGCTGATAGGTGGCTTTGGGCGGTGTGGGCGCCCTCTGTGTTGCATGAATTTCTTAACCGAGTTCTCCCCAGTTTCTATCAGAATGGCCAAAGAGCAGGATTTACCACTTAACCCGATGAAAATATCTGGTGTTTGTGGTCGCTTGTTGTGCTGCTTAGCCTATGAGAGTGAGCAATACCACATCATGAAGGAGAAATTGCCTAAGCAGGGTCAACGAGTGTCCACACCTATGGGGATTGCTAGAGTAGTGGGGGGTAATCCACTCAAGGAAACAGTATTGGTTGAGCTGGAGAGCCGGGCAACAGTGGAATTGCCTCTCAGTGAGATTGCTATTGAGGGGCAACTGCCCAAGGAGGATTAGTTCTCATTGGGGCAGGTATTTTTGCCATTGGCTCTGGGCTTGTAGGTAGCTGTGGGGGATGTAGAAGAAGATATTCCCCCGTGGTGGCATAGGCTGGCGAGTTAACATCATTCCAGCTTCATTGGGGGTTTTACCTGCCTTATGACGATTGCAGCGTATGCAGGCACTGACCACATTTTCCCAGACATGTTCACCACCTCGGTATCGGGGGATGACATGGTCTAGGGTAAGTTGATTGGTCTGCTTACCACAATACTGGCAGGTATATTGGTCACGGTTGAAAACCTCAAGCCTGGTTAGCTTCCTCTGAGGTCGGGGACGCTTAATCATATAAGCTAATCGGATTACCGAAGGCAGGGGGGAAAGGTGACTAGCTGAGTGGATAAACCCGGTGCCATTTTCTAGCATCTCAGCCTTACCACGGTATAGTAACACTACCGCTCGCCGCACCCGACATACATTGAGCGGCTCGTAATTCTGATTTAGCACTAGGACAGGAAGGTTTACCATCTCTGAGAAGCCTCTCTATACAAAAAACCTCCTCATTTTAATCCAAAACCTTTGGCTATGCAAGTGGAGTGCACCCCTATGATTGGACAGGTAGGGTTAGGAGAGTCTGGCGGGGTGCTCTATTATTCTGCTGAATAATCATCAACTCCTCAAAGTCATTCGGTGACTGGTAACCCAGAGCTGAATGAAGT
>JAUWIX010000007.1 GCA_030608005.1 Dehalococcoidia bacterium | reverse complement strand
CCTTAGTCCCCCTCTCCTTCTAGGAGAGGGGGAGGAATAAAAAAGAGGGGGCAAAGCCCCCTCTTAAAACTACTTCCCCCTTCCCCTAGAGGGGAAGGGGGACAGGGGGATGGGGTCAATGCTGCAGAGAAACGAAACATAATAATCTGTGTCACCAATCTATCCGAACTAGCTCAGGGGTGCTGCTTGGTTGTTATATCCTCCACGGATTATTTAAGTGCCTGCTGGCATGTCTGATAACCAAGGTCAAAGGCTTTAATGTTGACCGGGACTAATTTGTCCGGGAAACGCTCGGTGATGGACTCTTTTATAGTTTCTATCTTTATCGGAAGCAACTCAGTGCCAAATAACGCCCCTAGCATCACAATGTTGGCTGTTAGCAGGTTCCCTGTCCCCCTGGCGATTTGATTGGCATCCAGCTTAACTATTTTGCCTGAGGCGCTCTCTAGTTTTTCCTGTACTACTTCCAGACTAGGATACTTGCTCTGACCCAGGGGGACGGTAAAGGGGACTATTATGGCTGTGTTGAGTATGATTAGGCTGGACTTCGATAGATAGGTGATATTTCTCAGTGCCTCTGATGGCTCCATTCCCACCAGAATGTCGCACTTTCCCAAGGGGGTAAGTGGTCCATATACATCACTTCCCATTCTGATAGTGCTGAATACCGAGCCGCCTCTGACTGCCATTCCCAGCAGCTCAGAGCCTCTAATCCTCACACCATCTTTAACTGCTGAATTTCCTAAAAGCTCAGACATTAAGATTACACCCTGTCCACCAACCCCGCTGATTAGTATATTGAGTTCTTTTATCATTTCCCTTACTCCTGTACTATAGCTTTGTATGGGCAAATCTGGGCACAGAGCCCGCAACCAGTGCACAAGGAGCTATCAATTACAGTCTTACCGTCCTCTTTTATTATCGCCGGGCAGCCCAGAAGTTTGATGCATGCCTCACATTTTTCACTGCACTTATCCTGGTCTATGTGATAAGGAATGACCTTCTCTCTTCTCTCCCTCTTTTCCCTCAGCTCTATTATGGCGCAGAGCCTTCTAGAAACTATCAGTGATGGTCCGTTAAATCTTATTGCCTTTTCTATGGTATTGGTTGCCATTTTCAGGTCAAAGGGGTCTATAACCTCGACGAATTTTACTCCACAAGCTCTGGCTATGTCCTCAGGTTTTAGCTGAACCGTTTCTTCGCCAGTAGCAGTATAGCCAGTGCCCGGGTGTGGCTGGAAACCGGTCATGGCGGTAGCTGAGTTGTCAAGCACTACCATAGTTATATTTGCTTTATTATAAACGGCATTTATTAGTGGTGGTATCCCGGCATGAAAGAAGGTTGAGTCACCCAGGTGGGCTATTATCGGCACATCTGTGGCATGGGCAAAGCCGTTAGCCAGACCAAAGCCAGCTCCCATACAGATAGTAATATCATTGGATTCTAGTGGTGGTATGTAGCCCAGGGAATAACAGCCAATATCACCCGGGTAGATAGGCACTACATCTTTACCATAATCTTTAGCCACCCTTTTGGCTGCTGTCTTAATGGCATAGAGGGAGGCTCGGTGCGGACAGCCGGGACACAGGGTTGGTGGTCTCAGCGGCAGAAGCGGCGCTGTCTCTTCTCTAAGCTTCTCTATCTCCCCGAAATTGACCGGGAGTTTGGAGTTGGTCAACTGGGCAATAGCCTCGGTTACCTTGCTGGTGGATAGCTCGCCCATTACCGGCAGTAAGTCCTTGCCGTGGATTTTTGTCGAGATATTGGCTTCCTGAGCAATGGCTTTAACATGAAGTTCAACAAACGGCTCTAGCTCTTCTACTACCAGTGCCTCTGGCACCGAGCTTAGCAGTTTTACTACCAGTTCCTTGGGGAGGGGGTGCGGCGTTCCAATCTTGAGTACTGAAATCTTGTCCTCAAGACCAAGCCACTCTATTGCCTCTTGGGCATAACTGTATGATAGACCAGAGGCGATTACACTCAGCTTGGCTCCATCAGCTAGCTTTAACTGGTTATAAGGGAGTGTATTCACCCGTTTACCTATCTCTTCAAATCGTTTAATCATCAGTGGCCGGTCCTTTCTGGCTTCAGCTGGGGTTAACACCAACCGGGAGCGGTCTTTCTTAAAAAAGCCCTTTCTCCTTTCCTTTGATATCTCTCCCAGTGTTACATCGCTCCGGGCATGACCTATTCTGGTTACCGACCTGACGATGAACGGGTGCCCAAATTCCTCAGAGAGGGCAAAGGCGTCAGCCATCATGTTCTTGGCTTCCTCGACAGAAGAGGGCTCAAGGATGGGTAGGTAACCCTGCTCGGCAATATATCGGCTGTCCTGCTCAATCTGTGAACTCCACGCCCAGGGGTCATCGGCGGTGAGTAGCACCAAGCCGCCTCTGGCGCCTATATAGCTAGCTGACATTAATGGGTCATGGGCTACGTTTACACCAACATGTTTCATTGATGCCATCGCTCTTAACCCGCAGAGGGAGGCGGCTAGAGCTACTTCAAAGGCTACCTTCTCATTGGTCGACCACTCAGCATAGATGTCTAGTTCCTTGGCTACACTGGCGATGGTTTCCAATATCTCACTTGACGGGGTGCCAGGGTAAGCAGCCGCCAATTGAACCCCGGCCTCTATAGCCCCCCTGGCTATTGCCTCATTGCCAAGCATAAATAGCCTTTCTCCCGGTGCATCAGAACTGATAGTTAATTTTTTCAATGCTAGCCCCCTTCCTTGTATGTTAAAGTTCCATTACAAGTTTACCAAACTATGCCACTCTGCGCAATCCACTGGGGAGCTTGAAGTTGCCCCGCCGATTAGATTGCCTGCCAGCCCTCAGGTGGCCCGCTTTAGGAAATTGGGGTGTCGTTAAGGGCTAGCCCCGTATTAAGTGGCAAGCATGGGCAGAGGGAACCGGCCAATGACACAGTAAGTCTTATCATTTTATCCCGCTTGAGAGTTGCAGAGTACACGCCTTGTTGCTATAATTATCTTCAATGATAGCTATTGGGCTGAATAGTCAGGCTGAAGGCCAGCTTAAAAGTTCTGCCTATTGTAACCCAGCTCCACCAAAGAGGACAGCACCTAGAACTCCTCGTCAGCTTTACCATTCTCCGCTGTTTGACCCTACCATAACATTAGCTGTTATCTCATAATCTTGTAACCGCATTTCAATTGGTGCTATCATTCGCCACGCAAGGGAAAAACAGCATGAAACGGTTAGCATTACTAATAACCGTTGGACTGTGCCTCCAACTCGGCTTCTGTAGCTCAGCACAATCAGCGCCGGAGAACCCGGTTCAGGTCAAGGAGCTGAATTTCGTTTTTCTTCATGGTGCTGGTGGCAATGTCTGTGCTATGCAGCTTTTGGCTGATTCCATCATGGAGCAGCTACCGGCACATATCCTTGACTACCAACAAGCTAATCCTAAAACTAAGATTCGGGTTGATACATTGCAAAGATGTTATCCCAACGATGTAGATATTAAAACTTGGGCTATTAACATCGCTGACAGCATCGACAAGCATTTTCATAACAAAAAGAATCTAATCTTAATCGGGCACAGTATGGGAGGCAAGGCAGCCCTTTATGCCGTAGCACAGAATGTAGGCGATTTGGCTGACAAGGTGGCACTGGTGGTAACTATCAATAGCCCTATTAAGAGTATGCACAGGTATTATGCTGCTGGTGGCGCTTCGGCATTGGATTATTGTCGAGCCCGATGGTTGCTCTCGGACCGAGGGGTTTGTAACTCCTTAGCCTACTACGATAGCTCTCAAGATGGGAGATGGGTAGGTGCGGTTAGACACTGGCTAGCTTTCATATCGGGTGAAGCGGCACCGCTTAGTGAGCAATTTAATGTTGGCGGAGTTGACGCTATGCCCAGAAACATGGATGACAACATTATACCACTCTCAGCTCAATACTCTGATGGGGCTGATGTCATCTACTATGGAGAGTATAGTCATAGCGATTTTTCCGTCTTAGATGAGGTAGCCGGGTTCATGGCGGAGCAAATCCTGCACTATCTTTTTGGCGGAGGTATAGAATGCTCCGTCTTGGCTAAAAGCGGCACTTTAGAACATAAAGCTGGTTGGATACCGGGAACAGATTACTGGGAGGATGTTGTTGGGGAAGTTCTCACCGATAGCGGTAGCCTGCGGCACTGGAACGAATCTTACGCCAAGTGGCAAGAGTGGGAGGATGTAGTTGGGCAGTGCCCTGCTGAGGGCAAACGAAGTAGTTACCAGGTCAGTAAAGTGGGATTTCTCTCCTTTCTTGCCAGCATTAAGGAATCGCGTTGGCTCAGTGCTGATAGCCCCGAAGATTGCCGACTCTACTTACGAACCAGAGCTGCCCCCAGAAATTATGTGCAGGTGGACTGGAGTATTTATCGGTGTGGGTTACTGCCCCCTGGGGTTAAGCGTGACCATTATGAAGTTGAAATAGTCACCGGTACGCCCCTCACCAACATTAGACATGTGTCATGGATAACTGGTGACCCCCGTGACTTGAGGCTACGAATAAACTCAGAGGCAGAAAGCCCCTTCCGGTGGTTCAAAGCGGAATGGAGAGTCTACTCTAAAGAAAGCCGACAAAGGAAAGTCATTGACGAAATTCCTGGACAGGCGTTGTTGACAACTACTCCGGTCAGCCAAAAAGTTATCACCGCACGGAATGATTGCTGCAATTAAGCTTGGAGCGATTATATTTTAAGCTCGGCTCGAATCTTGTCCAAACGAATTAGGCTATCCCGAGTGACAACACCAATTACCGTATCTTGTTCTAACACTGGCATCTGGTTAATTTCCAACTCATCCATTTGCTCCAGCAGGCTTGCTGCTGGTTGTTGGGCATGGGCAGTCTTAAGCTCACTAGCAGGTGTCATAATCTCGCCTACAGGGGTAGAGTCCCAGCGCTCTTTAGGTACTCGTTTTACATTACGCACGGTCACCATCCCTTGCAATTTACCACCATCAACTACAACGAAGTAGCGCTGCCCGGTAACTAGAATGCAATCGCGGACTAATTGACCTAGGCTGAACTGCTGGCTGGTAAGAGGACATTCCCTAGCCATTATATCCCGAGCCATAATATCCTGAAGAGCTTTACGCAATACCGTCTGACGGCGACTCTGGGCTGCTGCACTGTGTAAAACCCACCCCACAAATGCCAACACTAGCCCGTTAAACCATTGATGTGCCAAAATCAGTAACAGAATGCCACAAGCAATAAAGAGTAAGCCAATACCCCGCCCAGTCCAGCTAGCAATACCTGTTGCCCGGTCATAATCGCCGGTTGCCTTCCATAGCAGTGTCCGCAAAAGCCTACCTCCATCTAGAGGAAAACCAGGGATAAAGTGGAACAAAGCCAGCATAAAATACATGAAAGCCAACCATAGGATAAGTCCATCAATAATAACGCTGCCAGTGTTTACCAGTACAGAATGAACCGCGTAAAATATTCCGGCTATTATTAGGTTGGACAGAAGTCCAGCCACAGCCAACAGCAGCTCAAGAACAGGGAGAGTAGCCTCTTTAGTTATCTGAGGCACTCCACCAAAGACAAATAGAGTAACCCTCTTCACTGGGATACCTCTACTGAGAGCCAAAAAACTGAGGACAAGTTCACGAATACTCACCGCCACCAAAAAGAGGAGGCTGGCAACCATGCCAAGAACTATCCTTTGCCATAAGGGATAAGCCTCAGGGAACTGAGTCACCACGATTGCTATTATCAAGGGAATGGCAATAGCCCAGGTAGGATGTAATTGCAGGCGAATCCCTAAAATCCGACCCAGACGGGGGGCAGTTCTCATTTTCCCCTCCAGAAAAATATAACCACTGAATTCACATCACAAGATGGTACTGCATTTTGAGTAGGTAGCTTATTTTTGTCAAGCCCCCAAGACTGCCCAATATTTCACTTGAAAGCATATCTGGAAGAGTGTAATATATTGGGGCGCAGGGCATTTTCAAATGATTAATATGCCCCTGTAGCTCAGGTGGATAGAGCAGCGGTTTCCTAAACCGCGTGTCGGGCGTTCGAGTCGCCCCAGGGGTACCACTTAATTTTTATCAAAATTTATGATAATATAGATTACAAAGCTAGGAGTGTAGCTCAGTTGGAAGAGCAGCGGTCTCCAAAACCGCAGGTCGCGGGTTCGAGTCCTGCCACTCCTGCCAAACTACGCCGAGATGGTGGAATGGCAGACACGCTAGCTTGAGGGGCTAGTGAGCGATAAGCTCGTGGGAGTTCAAATCTCCCTCTCGGCACCAAAATAAAAGCGGAAGTGGCTCAGTGGTAGAGCATCTCCTTGCCAAGGAGAGGGTCGCGAGTTCGAATCTCGTCTTCCGCTCCAAAAAGGGTGTTATTGAGGGGCGACGTAGCCAAGAGGATAAGGCGGGGGTCTGCAAAACCCCTATTCACCGGTTCGAATCCGGTCGTCGCCTCCAAGCTTTATTTGCAGCCTGTTAAAGAGGAAACCTTCATTTAGCCTACTAATTAGCCCTACTCAACGCATTAAACGCAAAAGCATCTCAATACTCTGGAGGTCACCTTCAAAGCCATTCAATTGTTTTTGCATATCACCCAAGTCCCATCCTAGACTAGCTATATCTGATTCCAAGCCCGCTGTGTCCGATCTTAACCACCTTACCTGCGTTCTTATTTCATTTAAGGCTATAGTATTCCAAATTACCAGTACTAATACAAACAAAACAACAATTGCCAATAGCAAATTCTTAATGTTTTCTTTCTTCATCCCACCCTCCTGATTTCTTTTTTTGAGGTATGTTGCTTTTGCCAGTTTTGTAGTTCATTTCGGCAAAATGTGAGCCGCTGCTCCAAGTAGTCAGGGTGTTTGATTGGGCGATATTCCTGTGGCTTAGCTACCCCAGAACCAGAGCGCCATCTCTGAACTTCTATGGCTGTGTTAACTCCTTCTACCGTATGCACTATGTCGCTTAAGGTATTACGAACCTCCTCAGGGAGAAAAGTAATTTTCCCTTTGTAGCTGTTATATGCCTCTGTTTTGAATTTGACCATCCACCACATTTTGGCACTCGCTGGGCTATGGCAGATTTTCAAGTTCGCCTCTATCTCAACGAGAAGGTCATTAACTATTAGGGCTTGCTCTTTTTTCTCGTTCAGATAGTTAAGCAATAAGGATGTGCCCACCCCTGCTAACGCGCCTATAACGGCTGCAATAGCACCACCAATTATTGCATCAATCACTTTTTACCGCCGTATGTTTTCATGGTTACTTGTATTATACCACCATTCTCTCCATATTCTAGCTTGAACCCCCCCCACCAAAAGCGGTAAAATAACCTCTGTTAGCAGCCGGGGTGGCGGAATTGGCAGACGCACCGGACTTAAAATCCGGCGGAGTAATCCTTGTGGGTTCGAGTCCCACCCTCGGCACCAATTAGAGAGCAAATATGCCCTGGTTAATAGTAATATTGGGTTACCTTCTCGGCTCCATCCCTACCGCCTATATTGCTGGGCATGTTTTGAAGGGTGTTGACATTCGGCAGGTTGGGGATGAGAACATGGGTGCCGCTAATGCCTTCCATCAATTAGGGGCCAAGGTGGGGGTGGCGGTAGGTATTGTTGATGCCGGGAAGGGGGCACTGGCTGTTCTTATTGCCCAGGCAGCCAATCTCCCCCAGCCAATAGTTCTGCTTACCGGAGCAGCCGCAGTCGCCGGTCACAACTGGCCAATCTTCATTGGTTTCAGGGGAGGTCGGGGGGAGAGCACCACCATTGGTGTGCTACTGACTACAATCACTCAGCCAATGCTAATCTTAGCTACCCCAGCGCTATTAGCCCTATTTATCTTTCGGAATGTAATTCTAGCCAGTTGCGTTCTGTTTATCCCTCTACCACTGGCATGCTGGTGGCTTGGAGTTCCCGGAATGCTTACTGCTTACGGCATTGCCCTGCCCTGTCTGATAGGCTTTACTCATTTCCTCAGGACGAGGCGACTGGTTAATGCCTAGGGACAGGAAGAGCTTAGTCACTTCCTTGCTATCGCTGACCTTACACCCTGCTCAATATCTTTAGCGGTAAGACCATACCTCTCAAGAAGTTCGCTGGCATTACCTGATTTGGCATAGGTATCTTTAATCGCCACAAACTCCATCGGCACCGGCTGGTGCCTGGCAAGCACCTGAGCCACGATACTGCCCAAGCCACCGTGCTCCAGGTGCTCCTCAGCGGTAATAATAGCCCCGGTTTCAGCAGCAGCCTCAATAATAGCCGCCTCATCAATGGGCTTAAGGGTGGATATATTTAGTACCCGGCAGTCTATGCCTTCCCGCTTCAGGTTTTCGGCAGCTTCCAGCGCCGCTATCACCATAATTCCGATAGCTATTATAGTGGCATCATTACCCTGCCTCATGGTTACCGCCTTCCCAAGGTTAAAACGGTAGTCCTCGGTATAGACCAGAGGTAGTTTGGGACGGCACAGCCTGATGTAGAATGGTCCGTAGCAGGCAGCAGCCACCCTTACTGCTTGGGCGGTTTCAATGGCATCAGCAGGAACGATGACAGTAAAGCCAGGCAGGGAGCCAATCAAAGCCAAGTCTTCAATAGAGTGGTGGGAGGTGCCATCCTCGCCAACACTGATACCACTGTGGGTAGTCACCAGCTTAACATTGAGCTTGGGCTGAGCTATAGACATGCGAATCTGGTCAAAGCAATGACCAGGGGCAAAAACGGCAAAGGTGCTGACAAAGGGGAGCTTGCCCGAGGCAGCTAGCCCAGCAGCAATGCCAACCATATTCTGCTCGGCGATACCACAGTCAAAGAAGCGGCCTGGGAATTCACGGGCAAAAAACTTGGTCATTGTCGACCGAGACAGGTCGGCATCCAGCACCACAATATCTGGGTTCTCTCTGCCCAACTCAACCAGGGTTTGACCGTAGGTTTCTCTCAGGGAAACCTCCTGAGACATCTCTACTCCAGCTCCTTAAGTGCTATCTTTACTTCCTCAGCATTAGGTGCTTTGCCGTGAAAATCGGGATTATTCTCCATAAAACTGACTCCCTTGCCCTTTATAGTATGGGCAATGATGACCGTTGGTTGCCCTTTTACTAGCTTTGCCTGGTCAAAGGTTTGGATAAGCTGAGCCAGGTCATGACCATCAACCTCAGCAACATGCCAGCCGAAGGCTTGCCACTTCATAGGGAAGGGGTCAAGGTTCATAACATCGCGGTTCCAGCCATCTATTTGCTGACCATTGTTGTCCACTATAGCCACCAGGTTGTCCACCTTGAAGTGAGCAGCAGCCATAGCCCCTTCCCACACCTGCCCCTCATCACACTCCCCGTCCCCCAGTAGAACATATACCCGGTAATGTTGCGAATTAAGCCGACCAGCCAAAGCCACGCCAAGGGCAAAGGATAATCCCTGTCCCAGAGCGCCGGCTGACATCTCCACCCCTGGGGTAACCGTTCTATCAGTATGACCCTGGAGGCGACTATCCATCTGCCTCAACGTAAGTAGCTCACCCACCGGGAAGTAGCCGCACTCAGCCAGGGTAGCATAGAGCAGAGGGGCAGCATGCCCCTTGCTGAGGATGAACCTGTCCCTATCCGCCCACTGAGGGTCTGAGGGCTTATGTCGTAGCACTCTCAAATAGAGGGTGGTTAAAATCTCCACTGCCGAAAGGGAACCACCGGGGTGACCGCTACCAGCCTTTCCTGTCATAGTGATGATGTAGCGACGAAGCCTTTTAGCAATAGCCTCCATTTCAGCTTCCGATGCTGACGATGAAAAAACCTCGGCGTCTACACTATTAGCCGAGGTTGTCACACTGTCGGAGATTGATGGTAGATTACCCTCTTCAGGCAGCGACATTACCACCCCCTGCGTTTGCTTAATTATACTACACTCTTAGACCTAGGTCTAGATTTTAAACGAGGGTATTTATTAACCTCACCCCCTTAGACATTTACTTAGCAACCCTCCCCCTTCTTCCCCCTCCCTTACAAGGGAGGGGGAAGAATTTTTAGAAGAGGGGCATCAGCCCCTCTTAAACACCCCGTTAGGTTAGTCCTTTTCAAAGGAGGGGGAGAAATAAAAACAGGGGGCTTCCTTAATCAAAAATCTAAAGGGGGTGGGGGCTGGAGAGTTTTAGAGGCGAAGCCTCTATAGGGTGGGCGGGTGGGAAGAAAAAGATATGTTTAAAGGGGGAGAAGTAAGACAACTAAAAAGTTTGATTTTTATCTCTGCCTCTGCTTTAATTAACAGTGGTAGAGGAGGAGATAGATGGAAGATTTAACACTGCAGACTAGCAAAAGAGACATACTAGGTAAGAAAACGAGATTTCTGCGCCGTCAGGGCATCACCCCGACTCACCTTTTTGGGCACGGTCTTGAGTCCCTAGCCCTACAGTGTGATACGGCTAAGCTTCAGCAGATTATAGCCCGGGCAGGAATGACCAGGCTTATCGCTCTTGGCATTGAAGAGGATAAACAACCCAGAAGTGTGTTCATCAAGGAAATCCAGAGGGATGTGTGCAGCAGAGAACTGCTTCATGTTGACTTCTATCAGGTGAGAAAGACAGAGAAGATAAGGGCGGATGTTCCTATTATCCTGGTTGGTGAAGCGCCGGCAATGAAAGAAACTGGGCGCACCCTGACTCACAGCCTCACCAGCTTGAGTATGGAATGCCTGCCTGATAAGCTCCCGCCTCAGATTGAGGTTGACCTGAGCCAACTTGAGGAGGCAGGACAGGCAATCTATGTCAGAGACATCGCCATTAGCCCCGATATTACCCTTATTACTGACCACGACCAAATGGTGGTGAAGGTCAGCGAGGCGCGTGTGGAGGTGGAAGAGGTGGCGGCTGAGGCTGAAGCAGCGGCTGAAGAAGTGGCTGAGGAAAAACCAGAACAGCGACCTACCTGAGTGAGCCCTCACCTAGCTTGAAGTAATCTAAGGGGTTCTGCTATAATCTGGTGATGATTATCGACTTTCACACCCATGTATTTCCACCCCAAATAAAGAAAAACCGCAGTAAGTATATTGAGCGTGACCCATGTTTCGCTATCCTCTACTCTAACAAGGATGCCAAAATGGCTACTGCTGATGAGCTCATCGCCAGTATGGATAGAGATGGGGTTGACATCTCGGTTATCCTCAATATCGGCTGGACTACCCACGAGCTGTGCGTTGAAACCAACGATTACATCATAGAGTCAGTATCCCGTTATCCCCAGAGGCTTGTGGGCTTCTGTGCTGTTCAGCCGCAGTCGCCCAAAGCAGCTATAGCTGAAGTTGAGCGCTGTGCCAAAGCGGGAATAAGAGGGGTTGGCGAGATGAGACCGGATATGCAACTATTTGACCTCGGCGATGAGGTAGTGATGGAGCCCTTGGTTGAGGTATTGAGGAAGCACAAGCTAATTCTGCTTACCCACGCCTCTGAACCTGTAGGTCACGACTATCCAGGGAAAGGGGGTATCACCCCAGATATACTCTACCCATTTATTACCAGCTTCCCCGATTTAACCATAGTCTGTGCCCACTGGGGAGGCGGTCTACCCTTCTATGCCTTGATGCCCGAGGTCAAAAAGGCAATGAGCAATGTCTATTTTGATACCGCTGCTTCGCCCTTTCTCTATACTCCTCAGGTATATAATCAGGTTATCCAGCTTGTGGGCGCAGATAAGATTCTCTTCGGCAGCGACTATCCCCTGCTGACACAGAGTCGGTTGCTAGAAGAGATAAAAGCACTGGGCTTGCCTGAAGAAACAGAGAGCCTCATTGTATCAGGTAATGCCCAGAGGCTCCTTAGTATTGAAGGCGAGCCATAAATTATGGAGCAAATCCGCTGTTTTATTGCCATTGAGCTGCCTGACGAGATAAAAACAGGGCTCGTCCAGCTTGAGGCTCAATTGAAATCAGGCAACCAGCCTTGGGTGAAGTGGGTTGACCCCTATAGCATTCATCTGACCCTAAAGTTCTTGGGCAGTGTTGCCGTGGATAGGATTGACCAAATAACCAGAGCAATGGGGGAGGCTGTTCAGGGAGCATCACCTTTCCACCTGGAGGTCAAGGAATTAGGAGTTTTCCCCAATTTGAGGCGGGTTCAGATAGCCTGGGTGGGGCTGAGTGGGGAAGTGGATAAGCTAGTCCAACTCCAGCAACGCATTGAGTCCAATTTGGCTGGGTTGGGTTTTGCCCCCGAGCTGAGACGGTTCACGCCCCATCTGACCCTAGCCCGCCTTCGTGACCGAGCCTCACCAGATGAGCGGCAGAGATTTGGGCAGCTTATAGCTGACACCAGATTTGAGGCAGCCTATACTTTCCAAGTAGATGCTATCAGCCTGATGAGGAGCCAACTAACCAGGGAGGGCGCTATTTATAGTCGAATCGGCTCAGTGGAACTAAATAAGCCCTTGTCAACAACCACTGCATAGTGTATACTGCAAAAGACTCAATTTTGGTTGGGAGGAGGACTTCATGGAACAATTCAATTTCCCCAAGTGTCAGAAGTGCAAGACTGGAGACCTGGTGCCCCTATCTGACTTTGGCAGTCAAGGGGCAGCCATTCACTACAAAGCATGGGTTTGCACCAATCCTGATTGTGGTTTCAACCTGAAAATCAGGAACGGTGATGTTTATATTAACGAACCCATTATCAGCGGGGCACTACATAGCCCCCGCTCCCGCTAGAACCTTAGTCGTTACCCTGAAGCTCTAAGTTATAGGTGCTAAAGGTGCTTCCTCAGTTAACTAAACTCAAGGGGATGGCACTCGACCTTTTGTTTCCACGCTGGTGTGTTGGCTGTGGAAGGGAAGGCGATTTTATTTGCCAATCCTGCCGCCAGTCATTACCCAGAATTATGCCCCCGCTTTGTCCCAAGTGTGGTAGACCTCAGTCCAGCGCTATACTCTGTCCCAATTGTATTGGCTGGCAAGCGGAGATTGATAGCATTCGTTCCCCATTTCGATTTGATGGGGTAATACGACAGGCTATTCATCAGCTAAAGTATAGAAACCTTAGAGCCCTGGCTGTGCTCCTCGCCCAGTTGCTCGACGATTATCTCGCCAGCAACCCTGTGCCCGGGGAAGTTCTGGTGCCGGTGCCACTGCACCAGAAACGGTTGAGGGAGCGCGGCTACAACCAATCCAGCTTGCTGGCTCAAGAGCTAGGTAAGCTCACCAATTTACCGGTAGTAGATGACTACCTCATCCGACAGCGTTACGCCCCTCCCCAGGCCAGAACATCCACAGTAAATGAGCGGCGTAGCAACGTAGCCAGTGCCTTTTTCTGCCGAGACCGCAGGCTAAAGGATAAGCAAGTTTTGCTTATAGACGATGTCTCCACCTCTGGGGCTACCCTTGATGCCTGTTCTAGGGCGCTAAAGGAAGCCGGAGCCGCCTCGGTATGGGGGCTAGTAGTGGCTAGGGAGATTTAAAAAGAATCACTATCAGGAGCGTGAACAGATGGAGCTACAGATAACCGGCAAAAACATAGAATTAACACCCACAGTGCGCCACTTTATTGAGCGCAAGCTGAGCAAGCTCGGTCGCCATCTGCCTAATATCGTAGAGTACAAGGTAGAAATTGCTGAAGAAAAGACAAAGTCTCCGCAGCAGCACTTTGTAGTTCAGGTAACCCTAGACAGCAATGGCACATTGCTAAGAGGTGTGGAGAGGGGGGAAGACCTGCTCACGGCTATTAATAAGGTAGCAGCGGTTATGAATCGGCAAATTGAGCACTACAAGGGGAAGCTGTATGAGAAGGGGAGGGGAAGCTCATTTGCCAGAAGTGAACTTATGGAGGAAGCAGCTCAACCACCCAGAAGGGTAATTAAGGTCAAACGGTTTGCCGTTAAGCCAATGTCAGTGGCTGAAGCCATTGACCAGATGGAGCTTCTGGGGCATGATTTCTTCCTGTTCTTTAATGCTGATAGTGAGGAGCTTAACCTGCTATATCGGCGGAAGGATGGCAACTACGGTCTGATTGAGCCCGAGTTGGAGTGAAAGGAGAAAATCTAAGGCGATTGTCTTTCATCTGCTTTTGCAATATAATATAACAATGCGAAGAAATCTATTCTTATATTTAGCTATAGCTTGCTTTGCCGCTCTTATTGCCATATTTATTGTTGATGGCTATCTGGGTATCTATGATACCACTTATGTAACCGCCGGAGAACGGGAACAGACAATAGAGGCTGATTACTGGCTGCGGTATCCACCATCCGAAACCGCCAAAATGACTTACCAAGTATCAGCAGAATGGGGGCAGAAGGTATTCTTCCGTTATGAAATTGATAATCGCCGCTTTTCTACCTATTCCACTCTTGTTCAGGCATCGGTGTGGCAGGAGAACGAAAAGGTCCTTGATTTGTTTTCCGAAGAAGAATCTATAGGGCCATTTGACAAGGCAATGGTGGAGTGGACACTATCAACCCAGGATTTGGAAAAGGCTGGCTTTGGAGTTGATGAACGTACCCAGTACACGGTAAAAATTAGCCATGGAGAGGTGGAACGAAGAATAGTGGTGGATTTGCGTTATCCAAGAGAGGTGGAGCCCACACCACCAAGGTGATAATGGGATTAAGAGGATGAGAACTTATATTTTATATGGCTTTGGCATTCTGCTGTGTCTTTCTGGCGTAGGCTATCTAGCGGCAGAGTATGTGAAATACCTCTCTGAGCCGGGGAAACTGGCTTGCCTTATGCTAATGGTGGGTATGTTTGCCTTGTTAGGGAGATACTTTAAGGAAATTGGCTGGTGAATAGATGCTAACGGCTCTAGCTATACTTTTATCGCTGGCTTTTATCGGTTGGCTAATCTGGTGGGGGGTCAAAAGGAAGCCGATTAAGGCTCATTTAGTGATGTATGGGCTTTCCTCTCTGTCTGGCGTATTTACCCTTGCCTTTTTCCTGACTATGGATATACCGCTGATAATTAGGGTACTGGTCTGTGTTGTCCTGGGTGCTGTCTTAATATTCCTGGCGGCTTATTTACAACGGCGAAGGCAGCCAGGTCAGCCTTAACCCTTCCTCTTTGCAGTTGTTGATTAAGTCAGGATAATGCCTACTGTGGCAGTGGAGCTAAAATACACCACGTTTAATACCGTTCTGGGTTGGGTAGGGGTATTGGGCTCGGCAAAAGGGCTGCTGCGCACTACCTTGCCCCAGCGCTCAGCTCAAGAAGCAAAACAGCTACTGGGTGACAGGGTAAAGGATGCCACTTGGTCTGCCGACTTCTTCAATGACTTATTGCAGCGCCTCAGGGCTTACTTTGGCGGTCATCGGGTAGCCTTTCCCGATGAGCTTGACCTTCCCCAAGCTACCGCCTTTCAGCGTGAGGTGTGGGAGATAACCAGGCTTATTCCTTATGGTGAGACCAGAAGCTATACCTGGGTAGCTGAGCAGATGGGCAAAGCTGGGGCAATGCGGGCGGTGGGGCAGGCTCTAGCCAGAAACCTACTGCCTATTATCATTCCCTGTCATCGGGTAGTGGCTAACGAGGGCAAGCTTGGTGGCTACAGTGGGGGAGTAGAAATGAAGCAGTATCTTCTTTGGCTAGAAGCCTCAGCTACTCTTCAGTAAACTGTTACTTTATATTAACTATGAATACCTTCTGGGCTAGAATCTCTTCTTCCCACGGTCGCTTATAGACCAGGGTTATCTCGGTTTTACCTGTCTTCAGCGCCTTGAATCGGAAATACTCAACGCCGCCGGCACCAACCGCACCTTCTTCTGCCTCCTCGCCTGGCTTATATTTCTTCTCCACTAGCCTGAGCATGTTTTCATCCTGGCTTTTCTGCCAGCCATAGCCGGTGGTGGGATTAGAACCAAGGGCAATAACAAATTCCTGGTCGACGCCAATAGTTATCGCCTGCCCTGAGTCAGTATAGGTCTTAACCTCCCCAACACACCCAGCCACCAGAGAGATAGCTACCAATGTCACCGTAACCAACATCAAAAGTCTTTTCACTAAATCCTCCTCGCTACTAATTATCCACTATATTATAATAACGAGAATAATGGGAAAAGGTTAGGATAAAAGGTCATTTATCGGTTACTATCTAAGGCAGAAACTTTAGGTGGTTCTACAGAATAACTCACCCCGATTTCAAATAACCCTCTTATCCTCAGGTTCTGGAAATTATCTTCGTATTTCTGAATCAGTCCTTCATCAGCAAAGCTAAAGTATCTATTCTCACCTATAATAATGTGGTCTAAGACCCTAATCTGCACAATATTCCCGGCAAAGACCATGTCTCTGGTGAGCTGTTTATCGCTCTTGCTGGGGGTGGGGTCGCCTGAGGGGTGATTATGAGCAAAAATCAAGGCAGTGGCATTACGGTTAATAGCACTTTCTACAATCTCGCGGGGACGGATAGGAATATCCTCTAACGTTCCCTCAAAGAGGTCGGTGGTGTCAATAATCTGGCTTCGGTTATTTAGGTAGATAACCTTGAATACCTCTCTCTTGAGGTCTCGCAGTGAGTAGCTGAGATAGTCAAAAATCTCTTTAGAGGATTTATAAATAGGCTGTTCAATAATCTTCTGTTTAAGAACCTCTTCGGGTAATTCATGTAGAAGCTTAATACAAAAGATACAAGGGAAAGTCAACCCAACTCGCTCCAGTTCCTGAGGAGAAGCTGCCAGGAATCTCCTGAGGTTTTTGAATTGTTCAATGCACTCTTGTGCCAGCCGCTTACACTCTCGGTGGGGTAAAACTAGGCTTAACAGTAGTTCAATAGTCTCTTGGTCGATAAAGCCTTGAAAACCTGACTTGGCAAACCTTTCTTGTAACGGCGCTAAAGGTCTTTGCCCTCTTAACATGCCTGATGGCATTTCCCCGACTCTCCTTGCCTGTCTTACCTACTACAATGCGTAGACAAGTGTCATATTATAGCATAAATCTTACACAATTGTCAATATGTGGAAAATTGCGGGCAACTGCTATTCTACGCCAGTTGGGTCATTTGTCAAAGTAACTGAAAGCAAGGGAAAGCAACCAAGCGTGCCACTCTTTGCTTCTTAACACACCAATTCCCAAATTTTCGCAGTCTCTCGTTAGAATACCTTGCCGCCCCAAGAAATTGCGAACAAAAAACTGCTCTCTGCTTCTGGCAGCAAGATGGTTGAAATTTGTCTGGCTCGCTGGAGATTGGCTCTTAGCCTCGTTCTTCCCAATGAAGCTCAGGGGCAAATAATTTAGCCCGGTATAGCCTTTTTTTAGCCTCAGATACCCCTCTTAGTTTCAGGTTTAAGAAATTATCTTCGTATTCCTCAATCAGTCCCTCGCTAGCAAAGCTAAAGTATTTGTTGCCACCTATTATGATATGGTCTAGGACCTTAATCCGCATAATACTTCCAGCATATACCAGGTCTCTGGTTACCTCCTTATCACTCCTACTGGGCTCAGGGCTACCTGAAGGGTGATTATGGGCAAAAACCAGCGAGGCAGCATTACATTTAATGGCACCCTCTATGACCTCACGGGGGGAGATAGAGCTACTATTTATTGTCCCCTCAAACAGGTCGGCGATGTCAATAATCTGGTTTTGGCTATTTAGATAGATAACCTTGAATATCTCTTTCTTGAGGTCTCGCATTGAGTGATAGAGATAATCAAAAAGCTCTTTGGGGGATTTATAGATTGGCTTATCAATAATTTTCTCTTTGAGAAACTCTCTGGCTACCTCCTGCATCAGCCTAACACCGAAGGCACTATGAGGACCAATCCCGTCTATTTCTTGTAGCTCTTCAGAAGGGGCTTCCAGGGCTCCTCTCAGGGTTTTGAATTTTTTGATGACCTCCTTCGCCTGCTGTTTACAGTCCTTCCGGGGTGAGCCCAAGGTTAGGAGCAATTCAATAATTTCGTAATCGCTAAATCCAGCAAGTCCTGACCTGATGAACTTTTCCCGTAGCCTTTTTCTGTGTCCTGGTAATGTATCCTTCCTTATCATCAGCCTATTCCTCTGCTTCCAGTTGCAGGCTGGCTAGGATTTCCTGGGCTTGCTGGTGATAGCCATAGGCGACCATTATTCGGCAGGGGAAACCAGAAACACCCATAAATGATATGGTGTCCTCGGGGTTGACTATAGCCGGAACGCCCTGTTGAAGGAGAATATCCTTCCATATCTCAGCAGTTAGCTGGTCAGGAGCAGTGGTCAATAACAGCCACCCCTCTGGTTTAGCCACTTGGCTCCACCTTCAGCCCCTCCTCCCCCACCAGCTCTACCAGACGCTGGTGAAGTTCGGGGCAGTAGTTGGTGTATATATTGGACAGCTTGAGGTTAATAATCTTTTCCCCATTAGCTACACACAGGTTTACCTCATCCTGCCCGGGGAAGTCCCCCAAGGTATCAATCAATTTATGGAGATAGGCTACATCACTTTCCTCATCGCTGGTCTGGCTGATGCTTATTACCAGTCGGCGACCTTTGACCGGTGCAGTGTAGGCTGTGGTCTCCTCAGCTACTATTGGTTCCCCCTGTTGGGCTGCCTCTGGCTGGTAGCGACGCACATACTCGCAGTTTAGCTGCACTCGGTCATCTCTCAGCCTTACCTTGCCCTCGACCAGTAGTATGTTACCTTCCTGCCATAGGTCTCTGGTATTGGCATAGACCTTAGGCCAGACCATTACCTCTATTCTGCCGTCTAGGTCTTCCAGCACCACACTGGCAAAGGGGCGCTGCTCTCTGGTGAATAACTGATGAACCGAGGCTACCATTCCAGCCACCACGATGTCCTGCCCAGCTAGCTCAGCATCAATATGACCACATAGGGTGGTATTCTCCGAAGTCACCCTAGTAGCAAATGCGCTGAAGGGATGCTCCGTGAGGTATACACCCATCAGCTCCCTCTCCCAAGCCAGCTTCTCCTTGATAGAGATGTCGGCAGCTTGTAGGTCAAGGCTAGGCATAGGGGCTGGCGTTGCCCCACCCCACAGGTCAAACATAGTAGATTGCCCTGTCTCCCGCAGGTGCTGCTCCCGTTGGGCTAGAGATAGGATACGACCGATGTTGTGGAGTAGAGTGCCACGGTCGCCCAAGCAGTCCAGGGCTCCAGCCTTAATCAAGCTCTCCATTGCCCGCCGGTTCACACCGCGCATATCAGCACGGCGGCAGAGGTCTTCAATAGAGTTGAACTCGCCACTCCTATGGCGCTCGGCAACGAGAGGCTCTACTGCCCCCAGCCCCACATTCTTAATAGCGGTTAGCCCAAAGCGAATGCCCGGGGTATTGCCTTCACCACCCTTCTCTATAGAAAAGCTGACCTGGCTCCGGTTTATATCAGGGGGTAACACAGTGATGCCCAGACGGCGGCACTCGGCAACCGCAGTAGCCACCTTCTCCGACTGGTCAGCATTGGTAACCAGGAAGGCGGTAATATACTCCGCCGGGTAGTTTGCCTTGAGATAGGCGGTCTGATAGGCAATAAGGGCATAGCTAAAACTGTGAGCCTTATTGAAGGCATAGCCAGCGAAGGGCTCAATGAGGGCAAAAACCTCGCCGGCTACCTCGGCGGAATATCCCATCTTCCTGGCTCCGGCAATAAAATTACGCCTCTCCTTTTTCATAACCCCGGGAATCTTCTTGCCCATCGCCTTGCGGAAGATATCAGCCTGTCCCAGGCTATAGCCAGCAAAGGCCTGGACAATGAACAGTACCTGTTCTTGATATACAATTACCCCGTAGGTCTCCTCAAGGATACTTGAGAGTGCCGGGTGGGGGTAGCGGATAGGCTCAATGCCATGCTTGGCTTTGATGAAAGTAGGGATATGCTCCATAGGACCGGGGCGATACAGAGCTATCATAGCGGCGATATCGCTGAATGTGGTTGGCTTAAGCTCCTTGATATAGCGGCGCATGCCAGCTCCATCTAACTGAAACACGCCAGCCGTTTCCCCTGAGGATAAAAGGTCAAAGGTCTTGGCATCGTCCATCGGGATATGGTACAGGTCAATATCAATGCCCCGGCTTTGACCAATAATCTCTTTCGCCTTTCCCAGAATAGTCAGGTTAGCTAGACCAAGAAAGTCCATCTTGAGTAGCCCAATCTGGGCAATGTCTTCCATAGTGAACTGAGTCATAACCATAGCTTCACCGTCGCCTTTGCTCACCCGCTGTAGCGGGACATAGCTAGTGAGCGACTCTCTAGATATAACTACACCGGCGGCGTGGGTACTGGCATGACGAGCAACACCTTCCAGCCTCCTGGCTGAATCAACCAGGTTGCGAACGATATCATCCTCATGGTAAATATTGCGCAGTTCACTATTCTCGTCTAGGGCTCTCTCCAGGGTCATGCCCGGTCTAAACGGAACCAGCCTGGCTACGCGGTCAACATCACTATAGGCCATACCCAGAGCCCGGCCTACATCCCTGAGAGCCGCCCTGGCACCTAATGTACCAAAGGTGATAATCTGAGCTACATGGTCTTTCCCATATCTCTGTGATACATAGACAATAACCTCGTCACGGCGTCCATCCTCAAAATCCAAATCTATATCTGGCATCTCCTTTCGCTCAAGATTGAGGAAGCGCTCAAAGACCAGCTTATTCTCCATAGGGTCAACCTCGGTGATGCCCAAGCAGTGGAGGACAATGCTGGCAGCAGCACTGCCTCTAACCCCAAACAGGATGTTGTGCTTTTTGGCAAAGGAGATGATATCCCAAACAACAAGGAAGTAATTAGCAAACTGGGTTTGTTTTATTACCTCCAACTCATAGTCAAGCCGCTGTTCTATCTCCAGGGTGGGCTGGGGGTAGTGTTGATGAAGGTTCTGACGACAGAGGTCAGCCAGGAACTGGTCAGCGGTCTTGCCTTGAGGCAAATCTATCTCAGGGAGGTGGAGGCGACCAAACTCAAGCTTGAGGTTACACATATCAGCAATGCGCTCGGTGTTCTCCACTGCCTGGGGAATATCCCTATAAAGCTCAGCCATCTCCTGGGGACTCTTGAGGTAGAAAAAGTCGCCAGCCATCTTCATTCTCTTGTCATCATAGATAGAGGAGTTGGTCCCGATACACAGCAGCAGGTCCTGAGCCGAGGCATCCTCCTGATTGACATAGTGAACATCATTGGTCGCCACCAGCGGTATATCCAACTCATCGCTCATAGATATGAGAGCCTGGTTTATTTGCCCCAGCTTAGGAATGGGATGCCTCTGTATTTCCAGATAGAAATCGCCAAAGGTCTGCTTATACCACAGGGCAACCTGCTTCGCCTCCTGGAGATGTCCCTCCAGAATAAGCCGGGGAATTTCACCAGCAACACAGCCACTGAAAGCAACAAGACCCTGGTGATGCTGCTCCAGAAGCTCTTTATCCACCCTCGGCTTGTAATAAAAACCCTCAAGGTGCGCCTTGGTGGTGAGCTGGATTAGATTGTGGTATCCGGTCTGATTTTTGGCTAGTAGAACAAGGTGGTAGTTATTTTTATCGCTGGCATTCCGACTGAAGCGGCTGTTTGGGGCTACATAAACCTCACAGCCGATAATGGGCTTTATGCCTGCCTCCCTGGCGGCAAGGTAGAACTCAATAGCACCATACATAACCCCGTGGTCAGTTATAGCCAGGCTGTCCATTCCCAATTCTCTGGCTCGTTCAACCAGATGCGGGATGCGGCACATGCCGTCAAGCAGGCTATACTCGGTATGGACGTGGAGATGACTAAACATGGCTTTGACCTATTATAGCACAAGGATAATCTCTGGGGGTATGCTTTTAAGCCGTAACGGTTCAGAAATTAAGCACCAAATTTATTTTAACTACCTAGCAACCTATCCCCCTTTGCAGGAGAAAACCCCAACTTAAGAGGAGTGTCTAAGAGAGGCGCCAGCCCCTCTTCTAATATCCTTTCCCCCTCATGATAGGAATACATATCCATATCATGGAGAGGGAGATTAAGGTGAGGTAGATAATACTATGCTTTTTAACCCTGACAGTGTAAAATCTTAACGGGGATGAAATTGAGAATTGCTGGTATTGCGGCTAAATGGCTGTTTATGCTCTGTCTGCCCATCTTATTGCTGACCGCCAGCATCGGCTGGGCAGCGAATAGCCTCTGGCTGTATAAATATGGCTTTGAAAAATATAACATCAGCCAGGCTACGGGCTTGGCTGAGCCAGAGCTAGAGAAGGCAGCCAGCGGGCTAATCAGCTATTTCAACTCCGATGAGGATTATATCAGCCTTACCGTGGTAAAAGACGGCGAACCATTTGAACTGTTTAACCAGCGTGAAATTATTCATCTTAAAGATGTCAAGGGGCTGATTTGGCTGGACTACTGGGTTTTACTGGGGACGCTGGTTTATGTTTTAGCTTATGCCGGGGTTAGCCTCTTCTGGCGGAAGCGAAGATACTGGCGGCGGCTGGCGTGGGGGGTGGTTGGTGGGAGTGGCATTACCCTAGCCCTGATGCTGGCTCTGGGGCTGGGGACACTGCTTGGTTTTGAGCAGCTCTTTTGGCAGTTTCACCTCATCAGCTTCACCAATGAGCTATGGCTACTTGACCCGACCAAGGACTACCTGATAATGCTCTTCCCCCAGGGCTTTTTCTACGACACAGCTTTATTCTGCGCCCTGGCAACAGGAGGCGGAGCCGTGGTTCTGGGTGGGCTGACCGGCAGTATCTACTATTTCAACAAAATGAGAGCTGTATCTCAGGAAAACCGCTAAAAAGCCCCCGAGCTGGGGCTCATTTAGCTACCACTTCCCTAACTCCTCCAGCACCTTGACCACCCTCCACGACCATGCACCGGTAGTAGTGCCACCCATGGCCATAGCCACTGACACGGCTTCCAATACCTCAGCTTTAGTGGCCCCAGCCTCCACCACCACCTTGGTTTGATATATAATGCATCCCGGGCACCCGGCATGGAGGCCTAGTGCCAGAGCTATTAGCCGTTTGACCTTGTGACTAAGCGCCCCGTCCTTATATACCTCGTCCCTGAAAGCATCTCTAGCCGCCATAGTATCCGGCAGTTCTTGTCGAATCATATCCGTGCACGCTCTTATCTCATCTAAATGCTCCAACTGGCTTTCCATAATTAGCAACCCTCCTTATTTATTTGCTGGAACAGTAATGGTGTGTTCACCCAGAGGCGTGACCCTCCTTAGCCGAATGTGACTCCCTCGTTGTCTAATGACTTCATAGCCTAGAGACTGAAGAAGCCCGACTAATTTACTGCCGCTAACTTGTGGGAGCTTTGGCACCGGCTAACTTTACCTCAGACAGAGTCAGGATGGTAATGGGCTCATCCGTCTCACCATAATGAACGGCTACTGCCTCACTGATATTCTGGTAGAGTTCATCCAGGGTATTGGCCTGAGTAAATATGTCCTCTCCGATCCCTCGGGCACACCAAAACTCCCCATCGAAATAGGTTTCTATTTTTACCAGCACATCAACCTCCCACAAGAGTTTCAAGCTTACTATAACAGAAAGTTTGGATTCTGGCTCGCCCTGAGTCCCACAAGCCCTTTTCCTACGATGTGGCTCTATTCTGTGCTGGTATAACCATCGGGCTGGCAATAATTTTGGGTGGGGTGGCTGGGGGGTATCTGCTATTTACCAGAAGAAGGGCTACTTGAGCTTGACAGCCGTGCCGTATGCCAAAAGCTCAGCGGCGCTGGCTATGACACTGGTAGTCACGTAACGGACGTTAATGACCGCGTCAGCCCCCAGCTCCTCAGCCTGGGCTATCATCCGAGCAGTAGCCACCTCACGGGCTCGCCCCATCATCTCCGTGTACTCAATCAGCTCACCACCAAGAATCAGTCGCACCATGGCAGAAATGTCCCTGCCCAGCCAGATGGCAAAGATAGTGTGCCCCTTGACCAAGCCCAAATTCTCGGTTATCTCGCGACCGGGGACTTCTGCAGAATTCTGGAGCAACACCCGAGGCTGGGTCCCAACGGGTGGAAGTTCCTCCCCTATAGCCTTGGCTTTCCGCTGTTCGACAGCCACCGTCAGTAAGACCAGCAGGATACCACCGAGAAAGCCGTAGACCGCAATCTCCAACCACAAGGGCAACATGGGCTCGTTGTAGATGTACCAAGGCATCCCAGCAAAGATCGCGATAAATAACCCGAGTACGAAAGCTAGCGAGCCAATCAGTCGAATTACCTTCATAGTTTCCCCCTTTCACAAAGACTTTTGAATTCAATCGTAATTATATACTCCTCACCCTATTTAATCTATTAAGCGCCTCATTCTTTTCCCTAATACCCAGTTTAGTCTTATTTATTGCTTTCCGCAATAGCTCAATTGACTGGTCGTAGGTTTTGCGGTCAAACCTCCCATGCCACCTTGCCATCAACAATGGTCATCTCCACCCGAATATCTTTAATCCGCTCCGGGGGCGATTTTATGGGGTCAGCGCTTAATACTACCATATCAGCCAGCTTACCCCGAGTGATGGAGCCTTTGATATTCTCTTCAAACGAGGCATAAGCAGCGTTGGTAGTATACATAGCCAGCGCCTGTTCGGCTGAGATGCATTCCTCAGGCAAAAGCTCCTGCCCTGACTCAGCCCGCCTGGTGACGGCGGAATATATGCCAACCAGCGGGTTATCTGGCACCACCGGAGAATCCGAGCTACCGGCAACCATTAAACCACCGCCGAGGAAGGATTTAATTCGGTATAACCACCTAAGCTGGGTGAGAGATAGGGTGGCTAAATATCTTTCACCACTATAGTAGATAAAAGGGGGCTGGGTGACCACCATAGCTTTGAGCCCAATTAGCCGCCTGAGCAATTGGGGCGGACACTCGGAGCAATGTTCCAAGCGGTGGCGTCGCTCAGCCAAGGGCACCTGGCTGCTGATATATTCCAGGGCAGCGATGGCTGCCTCCACAGTGCTCTGCTCAATGCAATGGATGGCTAGCTGAAATCCAGCCTGGTGGACACCAAGCGCCTGCTGATTTAACTCAGGCTGTGGCGGCTGTAGCTGTCCAGTAGTTTCATTCAGAATCATCTTTACCCCACCCAGGCGCAACTGACTATCACCAGAACCTAAAGCTAAACCTGCCTCCTGAAACTGGCTCAAGGCTTCGATGCCAAACATCATAGACACCCGGCTTTTAAGCTTACCGCTATCCTTAAACCGCTGGAGGGTTTGCCACCGAGCAAAATCGTTGGTCGCTGTAGCCTCCTGTAGTGAGGTAATGCCCATAGACAGGTAGTGCCGATTGGCTGAGGCTATGCCCTCGGCCAACTCATCTTCGGATAGAGGGGGCAATACCTTCTCCCTGATATAGCCCAACATCTCAAGCAAAAGACCGCTTGGCTCTCCGGTGTCAAGGTCTCGAGCAATAAGCCCCCCAGGTGGTTCCGGGGTTTCCCCAGTGATGCCAGCTAGAGAGAGTGCCAGGCTGTTGAGCACACAGGCATGCAGAGAGCGGTGCGCCAGGACTACCGGGTGCTGAGGTGCTGCCTCGTCTAAATCCCAGCGATTGGGATGCAGCTTCTCAGCCAGGTAGAACTCATTGTAATCGGTGCCGGTGAGCCAGTTACCTGGTGGAAGGCTCTGGGCTCGGCGGCGGATAGATGCCTTTATGTCAGCGATAGAGCTAACCGATGATGGACTCAGGTCGAGGCTACGCAGCTTCCTTATAAAGGAGAAAATATGGCAGTGAGCATCATTGAAACCAGGCACCACCGTCTTGCCCTGGCAATCAATTATCTTGGTCTTTGCCCCCTTAACTTGCTCCAACTCCTCATTGCCGGCAACCAGCAAAATCCTATTATCTTTGATAGCCACCAGCTCAGCAGCGGGACAGGTGGGGTCCATCGTTATCACATTGGCATTCTTAAGGATAAGGTCTGCTGACATTTTCCTTGTCTACCTCACCCCCTTAGGCATTTACTTAGCAACCCTCCCCCTTTATCCCCCTCCCTCTTTATCCCCCTCCCTTACAAGGGCGGGGGAAGTAGTTGTATAAGAGGGACCTCGTCCCTCTAACACTCCCTACAATACATTTAGGGGCTTCGCCTCTCTTGGACTCTCTATTTTCTGGTGTTTAAGAGGGGCTACGCCCCTCTTCGATTATTTTTCCCCTTCCCCTTTTCAAGGGGAAGGGGATACAGGGGATAGGGTTAATAAACCATTTCTACCTAATCTTTTGACCAGATAGCTACACGGTAGTATACTACTGCCAACCTAGTGCTACAACAGAGAGCGATATGAATTTGGAACAGTTAGCTGAGAAGCTGGTTTCGTGGATAAGAGACAAGGTGTTGGCTGCTGGGTGTAAGGGGGTGGTGCTGGGCGTAAGTGGTGGACTGGATTCCTCAGTAGCGGCGGTACTGTGTTACCGCGCCTTTCCCCAGAATATGCTCGGGGTGATTATGCCCTGCTACAGTAGGCAGGAGGATATGGAGCATGCCCTGGCGGTGGCTGACAAGTTTTCTATCCCCATTAGTACGGTGGTTCTTGATGCTGCTTTTGATGCCCTGCTCAAGGTACTACCCGATGATAAGATAGACCCCGATGTCAGCCGTCTGGCTAAAGCCAACCTCAAAGCGAGGTTGAGAATGCTCACCCTTTACTACTTTGCCAACCAGCTTAAATATATGGTGGTTGGGGCAGGTAATCGAAGTGAGCTTTCTGTGGGCTACTCCACCAAATATGGTGATGCCGGGGTGGATATTCTGCCCCTGGGCAATATGGTCAAAGGAGAAATAAGAGAACTAGCCCGATTTTTGGGCATTCCGCAGCCGATTATCAACAAGCCTCCCTCAGCCGGTTTATGGGAAGGGCAAACCGACGAAGGGGAACTGGGGCTCAGCTATGATAAGCTTGACCGCTATCTGGTTACCGGTGAAGCATCGGAGGAGCTAAAAAAGAGGATTGAGTCCATGATAGCGGCCAGTGAACATAAGCACCAGCCACCCCCGGTGGCTAGCTTTGAGGCCTAGCTACACCCTTTTTCCTTATAAAATCTTTTTCCCATGATATATTATTTGGCTGTTCGCCCTTGTTTTGATGAGGCATCTGTGCTATGATGCAAGTAGGCGAATATGACCACAGAGAAAGAGAAGGCGCTGGAGCTAGCTATCAGCCAGATAGAGAAGCGGTTTGGCAAAGGCTCAGTGATGAAGCTGGGAGCCTCTGCTATTATGTCACCAGTGGAGGCTATCCCCAGCGGCTCGCTGGCGTTAGACCTGGCCTTAGGCATAGGTGGTATCCCCAGAGGACGGATTACAGAGATATTTGGTCCCGAGGCATCAGGGAAAACCACCCTAGGTCAACATATAATTGCTGAAGCACAAAAGAAAGAGGGGTTGGCTGCCTATATTGATGTGGAGCACGCTCTAGACCCTTCCTATGCTGCCAATTGCGGTGTCAATGTTGATGACCTGCTCATCTCTCAACCTGATACCGGGGAGCAGGCTCTGGAGATTACCGAGGCGCTGGTCAGGAGCGGGGCTGTTGATGTCATAGTAATTGATAGCGTGGCTGCATTGGTACCCCGAGCTGAAATTGAGGGGGAGATGGGAGATACTCATGTTGGCTTACAAGCCCGTCTAATGTCTCAAGCATTGAGAAAGCTAGCCGCCGCTATCGGTAAGTCTGGCACTGCAGTGGTATTCATCAACCAGCTAAGAGAAAAGGTTGGTATTATCTTTGGTAATCCTGAGGTGACGCCAGGGGGCAGGGCTCTGAAATTCTATAGCTCGGTAAGGATAGACCTAAGGCGAGTTGAGACTATCAAGCATGGAAATGAAGCCATAGGCAACCTTGTCCGGGCTAAGGTGGTCAAGAATAAGGTTGCCCCTCCATTCAAAAGTGCTCAGTTTGACATTATGTTTGACCACGGGATAAGCAAGGAGGGAAATCTTATCGACCTTGGCGTAGAGCTGGGGATAGTCAAGAAGACCGGCGCCTTTTTCTCCTATGGTGATATTCGCTTGGGGCAAGGTAGGGAAAATGCCAAACAATACCTGAGCCAGAATCCCGAGCTTGCCCGGGAGATTGAGCAGCAGGTTAGAGCCTCAGCTATCACCAACCACAATCCTTTGGTCTAAGAGTATTCTCAACAGAATAGGCTAATAGGCAATATGAGTAAGGCTGAGGCTTAGGCCTCAGCCTTACGTTTTTGAAAGGGGTAGGGCAAATTGGTGAAAAAGGTTACTGCCATCCGTGCTGGGAGGAGACAGGGAAAGCGGGTAAATGTATTCTTAGACAGCAAGTTTGCCTTCAGTTTGGAAGCTGAGGTAGCGGTAAAAGAGAGTTTACAGGTGGGGCAAGAGCTATCTGAAAGCAACATTGAGGCGCTGGCTAGGTCTGACCTTTTACATCGTTGCCTTAATGCTGCTATCCACTACCTCAGCTACCGACCGCGGAGCGAGGCTGAATTAAGAGAGCGGCTTCACCGGCGTGGCTTTGATGGTGATAATGTGGAGGCAGCGCTCGCCAAGCTAAGGGAGCAAGGGTTGGTGGATGATTTGGCTTTTGCTCAATTCTGGAAGGATAACCGAGAATCGTTTAACCCACGTAGCCAGTGGCTAGCCAGGTTAGAGCTAAGGCAAAAGGGAGTAGCCGATGACATCATAGACCAGGTGGTGGCTGGCATTGACGATGAAGATAGCGCCTATCGGGCAGCCCTGAGCCGAGCTCATAGTTTTCCCCTGTCTGATTATCAGAGCTTTCACCGTCGGCTAGGTGGATATCTCAAGCGCCGTGGTTTTGGTTATAGGGTGATAAGCCATACTGTGCCACAGGTGTGGCAGGAAGTGGTGAATAGGTCTAGATAGCATCTTACCTTGACCCAAAGTAGGAAAGTGAGTAGTATTAGCTATCTATAATCTATTCCCAAGTAGGGGAAAGCCACCAATAAAGGGGGTGAAAAATGGGAATAACGGGAATAGAACCAATATTAGGCGTTTTCTTTAGTTTCGTCATAGGTGTAGTATTTGGCGGCATGGCTATCTTCCTCTTCAGGAGGATGATGGTAAACCGTCAGCTTCGTATTGCCCAGAGGAAAGCTTCTAGAATAACGGCTGAAGCCAGGGCTGAGTCCAAGAATACGCTCAGTGAGGCGAAACAGGAAGCAGAGAAAATCAAATCAGTAGCTGATGCCGAACATCGAGAACGGCGCATTGAACTACAGCGTCAGGAAAGCCGCCTATCTCAAAAGATGGAGTCCTTGGAGCACAAGCTAGAAGGTGTGGAGCAACGTGAGCGCAATCTGTCCAACAAAGAAAAGGAGATAGAGTCCATTCACAGTCACCTTGATGAAGTTAAAAATAGGCAGTTAAGGCAGCTAGAGTTGATTTCAGGCATGTCCACCGCCGAGGCAAAGCAAGCCTTGCTTGATACCATAGAGACTGAGATGCAGGATGAAATCTCACGACGCCTTCGGGAATGGGAAGCCAAGTTAAAAGAGGAAGCCAATGAGAAAGCTCAGGGGATTCTGGCGCAGGCAATACAGCGTTGTGCCTCTGAGGTTGTATCTGAAACAACGGTGGCTACTGTCCCCCTTCCCAGTGACGAGATGAAGGGGAGGCTTATCGGACGAGAGGGGCGTAATATTAGAGCTCTAGAGCAGGCTACCGGGGTTGACCTCATCGTTGATGATACCCCTGAAGCAGTGACCCTATCCAGCTTTGACCCGGTGCGGCGAGAGATAGCTCGCCTGGCTTTAACCAAGCTTATCCTTGATGGTCGTATCCACCCAGCTCGTATTGAAGAGGTAGTAGCCAAGACTAAGGAGGAAGTAGATGCTGCTATCTATAGCGCCGGAGAGCAGGCAGCTTACCAAGTGGGGGTGCACGGACTGCGCCCTGAGTTAATCAGGTTGCTTGGTCGCCTTAAGTACCGCACTAGCTATGGACAGAATGTGTTAGCCCATTCAGTGGAGGCTGCCAGTCTAGCCGGCATGATTGCTGGAGAATTGGGAGCCAATGTTGCCATAGCCAAGAAGGCTGGACTGCTTCATGACATTGGTAAAGCGGTAGACAGGGAGGTAGAGGGCTCTCACGCTGCCATCGGGGCTGAACTGGTTAAGCAATGGGATAAATCCCCTGAGGTAGTCCAGGGCATCGCTGAGCACCACTTTGAGACTGATACTGCCGGCATTTGGGGTTTTATCGTGGCCGCGGCTGATGCTATTAGTAGCGCCAGACCTGGGGCAAGGCGTGAGTCTCTGGAACATTACTTGAAGCGTCTGAAGGCGCTGGAGGATATAGCCAATAGCTTCAAAGGAGTAGATAAGTCCTATGCTATTCAAGCCGGTCGTGAAATTCGTATCCTAGTTAAGCCAGAAGAGATTGATGACCTGGGGGCAATGAGGCTCGCCCGAGACATCGTTAAGAAGGTAGAAGAAGGTCTGGAGTATCCGGGTCAGATAAAGGTTACCGTGCTCAGGGAGACAAGAGCTATAGATTTTGCTAAGTAGGAAAGCAATGCTGATATTGGCAATAGGCGATATAGTGGGCAGGCCTGGTAGGAGAGCAGTAAGCCAGCTTTTACCAGGCCTCCGTCAGCAATATGAGTTAGACCTGGTTATTGCCAATGGTGAGAATGCCGCCGGCGGCATAGGGCTAACTTCAACTACAGCCAAGGAGCTGTTCAATACTGGTGTTGATGTATTGACCTCGGGTAACCACATATGGGCTCAGAGGGAGATTATTCCCTACCTTGATGGTGAAATGCCTATCCTTCGCCCATTAAATTATCCTCCGGGGGTGCCTGGTAGAGGACATATAGCCATTGGTCGGGCGGCAGTGGTTAATTTGATGGGGAGAACCTTTATCGGCGATTTCGATTGCCCGTTTAGAGCTATGGACAAACTGCTAACTGAGCTTGAGCAGCCAATTATCATTGTTGATTTCCACGCTGAGGCAACATCAGAGAAGGTAGCAATGGGACGTTACCTGGACGGACGGGTCAGCGCCGTGCTCGGTACCCACACCCATGTGGGAACTATTGATTCCCAAGTGCTCCCCCATGGCACTGCCTATGTTACCGATATAGGGATGACCGGCCCTATAGATTCAGTTATCGGTGATGATGCCGAGGCAGTGATTCAGCGCTTTTTGACCGGGATGCCTCATCATTTATCCGTGGGTAAGGGTAAAACCGCACTTAACGCCATAATGGTCGGGGTGGCTGATGACACTGGTAGGGCAATAAGCATCGCCCGAATCTACAGGGAGGTGGAATAGCGGTGAGCAAGGTAGACCTACATATACACTCCACCGCCTCTGATGGTCGACTTGCCCCGGCAGATATTATCCAGGAGGCGGCGGAGCGGGGGTTAGCCTTTATTGCTCTGACTGACCATGATACTGTGGACGGTATTGCTTCAGCCCAAGCCGCGGCTCAAGCCTTTCCCAGGCTAAAGGTCATACCCGGCATTGAAATCAGCACCGATATCGCTCAGGGTGAGGTTCATGTCCTCGGCTACTTTATCGATTTTACTGACCTTAAACTTAAGGCTAACCTAGATAGATTTAAAACCTCCCGGGTGAGGCGAGCTCAGGGGATGGTGGCTAAACTGGAGAATTTGGGTATCCATATCGACTGGCAGCGAGTTCAGGAAATAGCTGGTGGTAGTTCTATCGGGCGTCCTCATATTGCTCAAGCTATGTTAGAGAAGGGCTATATCACCACAAATAAAGAAGCATTCACCAAATATATAAGCCGAGACGGTCCTGCTTATGTTGAGCGGGAAAAGATGACCCCAGCAGAGGCAGTGGGGCTAATAGTTAAAGCTAAAGGGTTGCCAGTGCTGGCTCATCCGTTAACCCTCAATGACCCGGAGGCGATGATTGTTGAGCTAAAGGCGGCCGGCCTAGTAGGCATTGAGGCTTACTATGATGGCTATACCGCAGAAGAAATCAACAGGCTGGTGGGACTAGCCGATAGGCATAATCTTATTGCCACTGGTGGTAGTGACTACCATGGTCTGGACCCCAACGCCGAGACTGCCATTGGTGGCGCCGATGTGCCAATGGAATCAGTGGAGCGACTCATAGCTCTGGCAAAACAGAGAAATCCCAACCTTAGGTTATGAGCAGAGCTTATGGCTATTGAGTTCGTATTATTACTATTAGCTGCCTATCTCTTAGGTTCAGTTCCAGCCGCCTATTTAGCAGCTAAGTTGTCCCTTGGGATAGACATCAGGCAATATGGCAGCGGCAATGTAGGGGCGACCAACCTATTGGGGTTAACCTCTAAATGGATAGCTATCCTGGTAATTATCTTTGATTTAGGTAAGGGGATGGCGGTGGTGTGGGCGGCTCAGCTGGTAGGTCTGGGTATCGCCCAGCAGGTAACGGTAGGTTTAGCTACAATTATCGGGCATAACTGGCCAGTTTTTCTCCGCTTTAACGGCGGCAGAGGTATTCTAACCACTTCGGGCGTTGTTTTTATTTTGGTACCATGGCTAGGGCTAATAGCTCTAATCATTGCTTACAGTATGGCTCCATTTCGGCAGCTAGCTTTGGGAGTGCTTACAGCGGTGGTATCTTTGCCCATATTTAGCTGGTTTCTTCATCAGCCATTCGGCATTGAAGAGCCAATGCAAGTTACCCTAGGATTTGTGGCGATGTTCCTGATAGTAGTTATCAGGCGACTAACAGCGCCAAAAACCTCGGTTACCGCTTCCGTGCCTCCCAGGCAACTACTGCTCAACCGCCTGCTTTTCGACCGTGACATAAGGGATAGGGAAGCCTGGATACATCGGCAGCCTGTGAAGCAAGAAGAAAAACAAGGGGAGGGTTGACTCTCATAAAATGAGATGTGCTTATCATCCCGATGTTGAAACTAATCTGAGGTGCGGTAAGTGTGGTAAGCCGATATGCCCTAAGTGCATGGTGCAGACCCCGGTGGGAGCTAGATGCCCAGATTGTGCCAAGTTATATAAACTGCCTACCTATCGCGTTTCCGCCAAATACTACCTGAGAGCTGCGGGAACAGCGCTAGGTATGGCTATTGTTTGTGGCATCGCCTGGGGGTTAGTGATAAGCTTGGTGCCTTCCATTTACCTCAATTTGCTACTGGCTGCAGGCGTCGGCTATGCCATTGGAGAAGTGGTTAGCCTTTCGGTTAACCGTAAGCGTGGCACGGGGCTAGCCATTGTTGGTGGCATTGCTGTGCCAATAAGCTACCTGGTGAGCATCTTTTCTCCTCGGGGACTCAGTTTTGGGCTTCTTGACCTACTAGCCCTGGCTCTGGGTATCTTTATCGCTGTTACCAGACTACGCTAATGGCTTGCCTTTCAATTGGATTTATATAGGAGGTAACTTTGTCGCCGGTTAGTATGACCTATTGGGGCATCTCGGGATATGCGATTTTTTGGGTCTTATTCGCCCTTGCCATTGGTCTCTTCCTGCGTAGGATGTATCAGCTTGGGCGCTATTTGTCCCTGGGCAGAGGGGAGGGGGGATTTGGGCACATGGCGAGGAGGCTGCTCAACACTGCAGTCTCGGTATTAGGGCAATGGTGCCAGCTCAAAAACCTGACTATCAAGGATAGAGCCAGCATAGGTCATGTCTTTATGGCCTGGGGATTCTTCATATACATCCCCTTCTATTTGCTATTCATAATCATCGGAGCTGGTTTTGGTCTCTCCGAGACAATGGAAAATACCAGCCTCTTCTTCTACTATGCCTGGGTTATGGACATAGCTGCCCCCTTCATCATCATCGGCGCCTTATGGGGCATCATCCGGAGATACATCGTGAAACCATCAAGGCTAGAGGGAGAGCAGACCATTGAGGCTATGGTCATTCTGGTTACGGTTTTCATCCATCCCATGACCCACCTTCTTAAGGAGGCAACTGGCATTGCCCTTGGTTACGCCCCGGTGGGTTTAGGCACCAGCCTGCCACCGATAAGCTTGGCATTGAGTCAGCTCTTCACTGGCAGTAGCCCAAGCTCAGTGCAAATGGCAAATATAGGTTTCTTTTGGGCACATTGGGGCTTCGTCTTGTTTGTCCTGGTCTTCATCGCTTACTCCAGATATCTACACATGGTGGCGAGTATCTTCAATGTCCTTCTCCAGTCGCCGCCCCCCAAAGGAGCCCTGCGCCCTATTGACCTGGAGACGGCGGAGACTTTAGGTGCCTCCAAGATAACCGACTTCACCTGGAAGCAGCTCCTAGACCTTTACTCCTGTGTGGTGTGCGGTCGCTGTCAGGATGCCTGTCCGGCATACGCCAGTGGCAAGCCGCTTAACCCCAAGAAGATAATTCAGGACCTCAAAAGGCATCTGTTGGCAGTAGGTCCAGGATTGCTCAGTGGCAAGGCGGAGGCAGCAGCCAATCCCGGTGAATCATTAATTGGCGAGGTGGTAACCGAGGATGAAATCTGGGCGTGCACTACCTGCTATGCCTGCCAGCAAGTATGCCCTGTGGCTAACGAACACATTGATAAGGTTATTGACCTGAGGCGAAACCTGGTGATGGAGCAGGCTTCCATCCCCGAGACGGCTGAGGGGGCACTGAGAAGCATTGAGGACAGGGGGCACCCTTGGCGGGGAACCACCCTCTCAAGGACAGATTGGGCTGAAGGGCTTGGTATCAAGACTCTAGCCGAGGATAGTGATATAGATGTCCTGTTCTGGGTAGGTTGCACCGAGGCACTGGAAGATAGAAGCATAAAAGTATCTCAGGCTATGGCTAAGCTACTTCAGCTAGCCAGGATTAAATTTGGCATCCTGGGGGCTGAGGAGAGCTGCTGTGGTGAGCCAGCTCGCCGCTTGGGTAACGAATACCTGTTCCAGATTCAGGCGGAGAAAAATATTGAGCTGTTGAAGAGTTACAATGTGAAAAGGATAGTTACTGCTTGTCCCCACTGCTATAATACCATAAAGAATGAGTACCCTCAGTTTGGCGGGGAGTTTGAGGTTATTCACCACACAGAGTTTATTGCCCAGTTGCTGAAACAAGACAAGTTGAGAATTATCAAAGGCATTGGTGGGGTAGTAACCTACCACGACCCCTGCTATCTAGGCAGATACAATGATATTTACCAGCCACCGAGGCAGATTATAACAAGCATCCCCGATATAAGGATGGTCGAGATGGAGCGCAACCGGAAGGACAGCTTCTGCTGTGGCGGTGGCGGCGGTCATATGTGGCTAGAAGAGCGCATTGGCAGAAGAATTAACGAGCTACGCACTGAGCAGGCAATCGAGACTGAAGCTCAAATCGTGGTTACCGCCTGCCCCTTCTGTCTGCAAATGTTTGATGACGGGATTAAGGCGAAAGCGGCTGAAGAACGGCTCAGGGTTATGGATATTGCTGAGCTAGTAGCCGAATCAGCGGTATATCATCCTTATTCTCCCTAAAGCTCTATTTCCTTCAGGTCAGGGCTTATTATCAGTTTGGGCTCAGTTACCGATTGGATATCTTCCAGAGTAAGCCCGGGATAGAGCTCTTTAAGGAGCAGCCCCTGTGGAATGACCTCAATCACAGCAAGGTCAGTGAATATCATGTTTACTTTTCCTTTAGCAGTAGCGGGATAGCTTAATTCGTTAACAATTTTAGGTTGACCATCCCTAGTGGTATGCTCCATAGTGATGAGTAGCTTATTTGCCCCGGCACACAAATCCATGGAGCCGCCTATGTTCCCAACCTCTAGACCTCTCGCCGGATTTGACCAGCCAGCGTAATCACCTTTAGAACTAACCTGAAGAGCTCCCATTACAATAACATCCATATACCCGCCTCTTATCATGCCAAAGGATTCAAATATGTCAAAGTAAGCGGTCCCTGGAAGCTGGGTTACAGCCTGACAGCTCGCATTTATGAGGTCTTGCTCTACATCCTCTCCGAAAGCTAAAGGCCCTGTTTTAGTCATGCCTATCTCTGATTGAAGGATTACATCCTTTCCCTCTATCCAGTTGCTGATAAGGGTTGGGATACCTATCCCCAGGTTCACATAGTCGCCATCCTTTATCTCCCGACTGGCTCGCAGGGCAATCATCTCTCGGGGGAGTCCTTCAAACTTCATTTCCCATTCCTCCTTGACTCTTAATCTATGGTTATGGCAAAGGTGAGACGGGGCACCTTTACTACCCGTTGAACATATATCCCTGGAGTATGTACATCATCCGGGGCTATCTCCCCTGGCTCTACTAGATTCTCAACCTCAGCAATAGTGATTTTACCGGCTGTGGCCATTACATGATTAAAGTTTCTTGATGTCATCCTATATCTGAGATTCCCTTCTCTATCCCCCATACTAGCATGAATGAAAGCGAAATCCGTTTTTAGAGCATATTCCAGAACATACTTTTTGCCATCAAATATTCTCGTCTCCTTCTCCTTTCTATTTTCCACAATATTGGTGACGATGCTCTCCTCCACTACCGAGCCTGCCCCTGTAGGGGTATAGAAAGCGGGAATCCCAGCCCCACCAGCTCTATACTTCTCTGCCAGGGTCCCCATAGGATAGACTTCCAACTCTATTTCACCGCTTCTAACTGCCTGTTCAAAGGAGTCTTGCATACCTTTGCTCGCCGAGCGATAAAGCGCGTAGGAGTCTATCACCTTCTTAACCTGCCTATTCTTTACCAGCAATTCTAACTCCTCGGAAGCCCCTAGTAAGGGGCCACATCCACATGCCAGTATGAGATTCTTGACGCCTTTTGCTATTAAAGCTCTGAGCAAAATTCTGGGAACCCCAGCGGCAAAAAAGCCGGGGATTGCTACTGTTGCCCCATCCTCAACATCGGATATCGCCTCTTCAACACTATTCCAGACTTTATCCATCTTGGCAAGTTTCTCCTTTCTTTCTGAGGGTCAAATTGAAGGGTCACGCTTATAGTTTTTAACCAAACAGATATATTAGCCTATCCTGTTAATAAAAATCAACCGCTGATTTTTTCTCTTACCCTTTCTACTATCCTTGACATTGCTTCCCCAGCCTTTGCCCTAATCAGGACGGCGGCCTCCCTGTCCATGGGGGTAGAGCTGAGGTTGATGATAACTAACTTGGCTCCCGCCTGAGCGGCGTAGATAGGCATATAGGCAGCAGGGTAGACAATTAGGGTTGAGCCAACCACGATAAATAGGTCGCAGTCGGATGAGCGGTGGGTTGCCTCAGTCAGTACATCATACGGCAGCTGTTCGCCGAAGAAGACAGCGTTTGGTTTCATGATACCATGGCAGACTTCACAATCCGGTATTTCCTCGCCCTTATCCAGCCTGACCTTAATCTGCTCAAAAGGATAGTGCTGACCACAGCTCAAGCATACTGCCCACTGTATATTGCCATGGAGCTCAAACACCTTGTCAGCAGGCACCCCTGCCTTCTGGTGAAGATTATCCACATTCTGGGTTATGACACAATCCAGCTTGCCCAATCTATCCAGCTCAGCAATAGCGTAGTGGGCAGGGTTGGGCTTAGCCCCGGTAGTTAGAAGCCCCTCCCCAAGCATCTGCCACTGCTTCCTCCTAGCTTCAGGGTCTCTGATGAACTTCTGATAGGTAAAGTCTTCGGGGTCAAACCTGCTCCAGATTCCACCAGGACTGCGAAAATCAGGAATTCCAGATTCAGTGCTAACGCCGGCACCAGTGAAGACCACCACCCTTTTGGCATTGATAATCAGGTCAGCCACCTTTTCAGCAAGGGCATCCAGGTTCTGTTCCTCCACGATGTTCTCCTCTATTTTTAATGTAACGGGATAACAAAGCGAGCCAGCTTAGCCTCAAGCTCCAGCCCTTGTTCCAGGCTGAGGTCAAGCCCCCTGGTGATGGCCTGCTTAGCATAGCTTACCGCAACGGGGTCAAAGTCGGCAATTTTTCTGGCCAGCCTCTCGGCTTCGGGCAGTAGCTCATTTCGGGATACCACCCGGTTGACCAGTTTCAGGCGGTGTGCTTCCTCAGCTTTAATCCACCGCCCAGATAGTAGTATTTCTAGCGCTTTAGCCCCGCCTATCACTCGGGGCAGAGTCTGGCTACCACCAGCGGCTGGGATTATGCCCAATCCCGGCTCAGGCAAACCAAATTGGACATCCTCCGAAGCCAGCCTGATATCGCAGCACAGGGCTATCTCTATTCCATCGCCTAAAACATAGCCGTGAAGGGCAGCAATTAGCGGCTTGGCGATGCTCAGGAAAAGCCCCCAAACATCCCGCTCCCAGCGCACCTGCCGGGCTATTATGGGAGAGGGTGCGGTGAGGAATTCAGTGAGGTCAGCGCCAGCGCAGAATGCCCTTTCCCCGGCACCTCGGAATATGGCTACCTTAACCTCGGCGTCGTCCTTGATGGCGTCCAGCACCTGGTAAAGCTCGTCTCTCATCTTAAGGTTATAGGCGTTTAAGGCATGAGGTCGGTTGAGGGTAACATAACCTATGTCATCAAGCTTTTCATAGATAATGGTCTCAAAATTGCTCATTTTCCCTTGAACTGGGGAGGTCTCTTCTCAAGGAAGGCAGTGATGCCTTCTGCCCTATCAGCAGTGGTGTGGAGTAAGAAATAAAGGTCAGCCTCCAGGCGAAGCCCCTGCTCAAGGGTTAAATCCAGTCCTTTATTTACCGCTTCCTTAATATATCTCAGGGCAATAGGACCCTTACTGGCTATGGTTTTGGCTAAAGCCTCAGCTTCAGCAGCTAGATTTGCCCCGGCGACCACTTTATTGACCAGCCCTATCTCAAATGCCTCCTCAGCGATTATAGTTTCAGCGGTAAGGATTAACTCCAGGGCTTTGCCCTTACCCACGATGCGCGGTAGCCGCTGGGTGCCACCATCAAAAGGGATAAGCCCTTGAGCTACCTGAGGAAAGCCAAACCTTGCCTTGTCTGATGCCAGCCTGATATCGCAGCTCAGAGCTAACTCCAGCCCTTGCCCCAGAGCATCTCCGTTTATGGCAGCAACAACCGGTCGGTCTATACCAGCTATGGCAGTGGCGGCACTATAGACAGTGCCCGATTTCTCTAGCTCTAGCTGGCTGCCACCACAGAAGACTTTACCTCCAGCTCCAGTAAGCATAACTACATAAATATCCTCATCCTGATTTATCCCACGGCAAACATCTTCCAGTTCCTGAGCTAGCTGCTGGTTGATGACATTATCTGCTTCAGGGCGGTTGAGGGTTATATAGGCAACATGGTCTTTTTTGGTGTAAATAATAGTGGAATAGGGCATGAGCTCGGTTCCTCTCAGCCACTCATCTTAACTGACGCTTACCCTGGCGTCAAGGTGTGGGGAAGATATTAAAAAGAGTGGACAAAGCCCCGCTCCCCCCTAACTCTTTTGTATCTTTTCCCACCCACCACCCTAGAAAGGGTAGATTGAAGGGGCGAAGCCTTTGAGGGTAGGTTAGGGTGGGAAGTAAGAGATAATTTAAAAATGGGAGTGGGTCAGGGGGATAGGGTCAATGCCATAGAGAAACGAAATATGATAATCGGTGTCACTAATCTATCTGAATTAGCTCGGACTAGCGAAGAAGTGGCAGATGTTATTGAGGCAGCACTGCTGGCAAAGGGGACGGCTACGGCAGACATTCTTACCCAGGCAGACCAGTAGAGCATGGTATTCATTGAATAATCCGGTATCAGGCGGCAGATGCCCCATAAAAAGGGTCTGATAGGCAGCATAGCTATTCCTATCCGGGGCTAAACCAATACGGTTGATGATACGACGAGTGTAAGCATCAATGACAAAGATTGGCTTATTGGCGGCATAAAGTATTATAGAATCGGCTGTCTCCTGCCCGATACCATGGATAGAAAGGAGTTGCTGGCGCAGGTCATCAGTATTACTGGCAAATAACCTATCAAGGTCATCATCATAATGATTACCCAGCCAATAGGCAAGGGACTTGAGCTTCAATGCCTTGGCATTATAGTAACCACAGGGGTGAACAAGGGTGGCAAGCTGGGAGAGAGGAAGTCGGCGTAGCGCCCCTGGTGACAGCACCTTGGCTGCCCTCAGATTGGCTATAGCCTTTTCCACATTGCCCCAGGCAGCTGATTGAGTGAGGATGGCACCGACTATCACCTCAAAGGGCTCCTGTGCCGGCCACCAGTGCTGGGGTCCAAAGTGAGCCAAGAGTCTGCGGTAGATATTTAGTAATGTATGACCTATTGATTGGCTATCCATGGAGGCGCTTTAGCATCGGTTGCTGAATCATATCCAGGGATATAGGGTTTTATATCAATTACCGGTGTGCCATCAATGGCATCAAGACCTTTAACCTTTAATATGTTACCCCGGCGCTGGAGAAGCCTAACCATAGCTTGCCCCACCGGATTGGGGCGATTTGGTGAGCGCGTGGCAAAACGACCTACTAGCGGAAGCTCCGACTTACCCATAGGGTGAACCTTGAGTGAGAGTTGCTTGCCAGCAGGAAGCTGATGCATCCAGTAAAGAACAATGAGGTGAGAGAACTCATCCAGGTTGTCCAGGGCTTCAGTCAGACCAGTGTCGATTATAATTTCAGAAACTACTTCCGCATAGTCACGGCGCGATGGTTGCTTAACTTCATTTCTGACAATACCTATCGCTTTCAGGCTCATACCCGGCAATTCACCGACCATATTTAACACCTGCCATTTACTTTATAATACCACACTGGGGCGGCCCACTTGAAAATGCAATGAGGCTGTCATATAGGGCAGCCTCAATTTTCCCACCAGAGGATAATTACTTAAGGGGTTATGGTGAGAATCTTCCTCACCTGCTCCGGGTATTTGGCGATTAAGAGTAGCTCATCGTCAGTCAAAGGCTTTTGGGTATGGGCATTAGCATAGCGCACCAGCTCCAGGATATGCCCAGCGGCCTCGTTGTCGGGGAAGGAAACGCCTAGCCTTTCATACACATACTTGAAGCCAGCCAATCCCCCATACTCGCCGGTAGTAATAACTCGACCAGCCGGCTTTTCCTCTATATCAGTGATACCCAGTAGTTCATAGTCGTAGAGCTCATAGTTGCGGCGGTTCTTGAGAGCGCCATCAGCGTGGATACCAGCCTCATGGGCAAAGGCATTAGCTCCCACCCCAGGCTGGTTTATCGGTATCGGCACGCCGAAGGCGTAGGCAGCATACTTAGCCAGGGGGTAAGCAACCTTGAGATTAATAGGGTCACCAATCTCATACTTATCCATGTCTCTGGCGAATTTAATTGCCAGGACGCAGCTCAACAAATCTGCTTGCCCAGCTCGCTCACTGAGACCATTTATTGAGGTGTTAATATAGGCATTAACCCCCCCATCAATAGCCCCTTGTGCCCCAGCCACTGAGTTAGCCACCGCCATGCCCAAGTCATTGTGACAGTGCTGCTCAATAGGAATTTTTACCTGCTCGGCTAGATGCCTGATTCGTCGATAAATACTCACCGGAGTATCATATCCCAGGGTATCACAGTATCGGAATCGGTCGGCTCCCGCCTCCTTGGCTGCTTGAGCAAACTCAGTAAGGTAGCCGAGGTCAGTGCGAGAGGCGTCCTCGGCATTCACTCCTATGGTCCGGGCTCCTCCCCTCTTGGCACAACTGACTGCCTCCACCATCTCCTTGATTACCTGTCCTCGGTTAAGTTTCCCCTGGAACTTATGCAAAATCATCTGGTCTGAGGTGGAGATGGAGAGGTTAAAGTCGCTCACACCAGTAGGCAGCGCCCCGCTAACATCAGCAACAATGGCTCGGCACCAACCCTCAAGGATGAGTGAGCCCATAGCTCCCAGCTCCTTTAGCTCCAGATTAGCCCTTACATAGTTTTGCTCATGCTTGGTATAGGGAAAGGCAAACTCTGACTGATGGATTCCCAACTGCCCCAGATATATATTGAGCATCGTCTTCTGCAACTTGGCTAAGCTAATACGAGAAGCCTGAACCGTGTCCCGATTAGTTACATCAATAAAATAAATCTTAGACATCTAACTACTCCTGAGAGGCTTAATTGTAGCATATATTCACCGCCTTTGGCAAAGGTATCTACCAGCTTTCAGCGGCTACGCCTTACCTTCGCTTCTGTGCTAGAATAGCTGTGTTAGCCTGCTTTTATCAATTTGGGGACGACCTATGGAGGAATTGGGACTCGGTCTTGACCTAATCATTGTCTTAGCTGTTGCCATAGCTGGAGGTATGTTAGCCCGCCGACTGAGGCTACCCATCATTTTAGGTTATCTTGTAGGGGGTATTGCTGTCGGTCCCCATGGCTTTAGCTTAGTTCATGAGCTGGAGACAATCCATACTTTGGCTACCATCGGGGTAATCCTGCTCCTGTTCACCTTAGGGCTTGAGTTCTCCTTAAGTGAACTCAAGCGAATGGGCAAGGTCGCCATTCTCGGTGGCATAGCTCAGATATTACTTACGGCAGCGGTAGGCTTAGCTTTGGGCAAGCTGCTAGGCTGGGCGATGCTTGAAGCTATCTTCTTCGGCTTTCTCATCGCCCTTAGTAGCACTATGATTGTGCTTAAAACCCTTATGGAGCGGGGGGAGCTCGACTCAGGGCACGGTCGCGTTATGATTGGGATTCTTCTGGTGCAAGACCTGAGCCTGGTGCCCTTGATGATAATCTTGCCTGCTATGGGCGGAGTAGGTGGGGAATTATGGTTGCCTCTGGGAATAGCCACCCTCAAGGCAGTGCTTTTTATTGCCGTGATGCTGGTTCTGGGAATGTGGGGACTGCCCTGGCTACTGGGACGGGTGGCAGGTGGAGGTTCTAGAGAGCTATTTCTGCTCACCGTAGTCGCCCTGTGTTTGGTGGCAGCTCTTGGCGCTTACTTCTTCGGCTTATCCGCCGCCGTTGGCGCTTTTATTGCCGGGTTACTAATCGGTCAGTCTGCCTTCGCCCGTCAGGCTTTTGCTGATATTGTCCCTCTGCGTGATACCTTCGGTGCCCTCTTTTTTGTCTCCCTTGGTATGCTTGCCGACCCACATTTTGTGATGGAAAATTTAGCCGCAATTTCAGTGATAGTAATGGTCATAATTATGGCTAAATTTATCATCTGCTCCCTTATTCCCTGGTCTTTTGGCTATAGCCCCAAGACAGCACTATTTGTCGGTATGGGGCTAATACAGATTGGAGAGTTCAGCTTTGTCCTGGCTGGGATGGGCATGGAAGCCGGCATCATCTCACCTTATCTTTACTCCTTGACCCTGACCAGTGCTATCATCACTATGTTGTTGACCCCCTTTGCTTTAAGTTTTGCCTCGTTCCTTTATCGACACCTCAGCCAGGGAGAAAGATTTGGCAGACTAGTAGCCAAGCGCCTTGACCCAAGTTGGCAAAGCCAGAAATGGCAGCTTTCGGGACACGCCGTAATTTGTGGGCATGGTCGTGTTGGGAGTAGTTTGGCAAGGGTTCTGGAACGGCGAAACTTTTCCTACCTGGTTATTGACCTTGACCCCCAGGTCATCTCAGAACTACACGCCAGGGGGATTCCCTGCATCTATGGGGATGCCAGCAACCCTGAGATACTTGCTCATGCTCAATTGAATAAAGCGCGTGTCCTTATCTGCACCTTCCCTGATTTTATAGGTGTAGAATTAACCACCAGAAACGCGCTGAGAATCAACCCTAAACTGGATATCGTGGCTCGGGTTCACCGTGATGCCGATGCTGAACTATTAAAGGGCATCGGCGTTTCTGAGTTGGTCCGTCCTGAGTTTGAAGCCAGTCTGGAGATAACCCGCCACACACTGCACCGATTTGGCTTAACCAGCCTTGAGATTCAACATATCCTTAGCGGCCTCAGGGGAGGAAGAGTAGTATAAATTCGAGGTGGGCTTGTGATATACTTTAACCAAAATCGGAGAAGAATGGCTAAAACAACAGTAGGCATTATCAATGTTACCGGTTATACCGGTGTGGAGCTGGCAAGACTACTATATCAGCATCCCCAGGTAGAGCTTGCATCCGTTACCGGACGGAGTGCTGCTGGGCGAAGGTTAGGCGAGGTCTTCCCCCACCTAGCTGGTATAGAGCTAACTATTGAAGCAGAGCTGGGGGATGTTGAATTTGCCTTTTCCGCCATGCCCCATAAAGAGAGTGCCAAAGAGGTCATGCCGCTGCTTGAGCAGGGCATTAAGGTAGTGGATATTAGCGCCGATTTCAGGCTAAAGGATGCCGCCGAATACCAACGCTGGTACGGTTTCTCTCACCCCGCCCCACAGCTACTCGCCCAAGCGGTGTATGGTCTGACCGAGCTATACCGGTCTCAAGTTGCCTCGGCTCAACTGGTAGCTAACCCTGGCTGCTACCCCACGGGGGCTATCCTGGCTTTAGCCCCAGCAGTAAAGGCAAGATTGATTCAGCCCGACATCGTTATTGATAGCAAATCTGGTGTATCCGGGGCAGGCAGAACCCTCAGCCTGCAAACACACTTCTCAGAAGCCAACGAAGACGCCGCCGCCTATGCCTTAGAGGGACACCGACATCTGCCTGAGATTGCCCAGGAGCTAAAGCGGCTTTGCCCAGAACAACCGCCCTCGGTTACCTTTGTGCCTCATATTGTGCCCATGACCAGAGGAATATTAACCACCTGCTATGCCCCACTAGCCTCAGGCAAGATTGCGGCTGGCAAAAAGGGGGAGGAGGAACTAAGGCAGCTCTACCTGGACTTCTACCAGGATGAGCCCTTTGTAAGGATAGTTGACTTCCCGCCACACACCAAGCACACCACGGGGAATAACCTCTGTCTGGTCCATCCTACCATCGACCACAGGGCGGGGAGGCTAATAGTCATTAGCTGTATTGATAACCTCATCAAGGGGGCGGGGGGGCAAGCCATTCAGAATATGAACCTCATGCTCGGCTTGCCTGAAACTGCCGGGCTTCAAGCATTGAGCATCTACCCCTGAAATCCTTTTAGACGAACTCTAAATAACCCACAGGGGACAGAGCACCAAAGTTACTGTCGCTATGAGCTTAGCTACAATGTGCAAAGAAGGCCCCACAGTATCCTTAAGAGGGTCACCAACAGTGTCACCAGCTACACTGGCAGCATGTATGGGTGAACCTTTGAGAACAACATTCCCCTCTTCATCCCTGAGTTGCCCATCCTCAATATATTTCTTGGCATTGTCCCAAGCACCACCGCTGTTGTTCATGAAGGAAGCCATAAGAATAGCGGTAAAGGTTCCTACTATAAGAAAGGCACCGACTGCCATGGGGGCATCCCAGCCAGGTATGAATCTAAAAATAACCCCAATAACTACAGGGAGAAGCACGGGAAGCAATCCAGGGGCAATCATCCCCTTCAGTGCTGCCCCGGTGGTAATATTAACTGCCCTGCCATAATCGGGTCTGGATGTCCCCTCCATGATTCCAGGGTCAGCTTTGATTTGGCGGCGCACTTCCTCAATAATCTTACTTGCTGCCTCCCCCACTGATTTAAGCCCCCAGGAACTGAAAAGGAAGACCATCATAATGGCTAGAATGCCGCCAATAAGAACCTCGGGGCAAACAAGGTTTACAATAAACAACTCCCCTTCTCTACCCTGGAAGAGCAGGACTCGGTCAAAATAAGCCTGGAAGAGGAGGAAGCCAGCCAGTCCTGCCGACACCATGGCATACCCCTTGGTTAGAGCCTTGGTGGTATTGCCTGTGGCATCAAGATGGTCAGTAACTCGCCTTATCTCAGAACCAGCACCAGTAAACTCATTGATGCCATTAGCATTATCGGTTATTGGACCAAAGGTGTCCTCAGCCAGAATAAAGGGGCAGGTCATCAGCATGCCCATAGTAGCTATTGCCGTGCCATAGGCACCACTCATCCACCACGGAACGTCTAACCCAGCAATTGTGCCGAACCAATAAGAGAGCCCAAGAGCAGCACAAATGGTAAGCGCCGTTGGCATAACAGTCTCAAAGCCCACGGACAGACCGGTAACAAAGGTGGTTGCTGGACCTGTGCGGCAAGCTTCAGCAATCCTTCTTGTCGGACCAAACCTAGACTCAGTGTAATACTGAGTAATATGGATTACTATTACGCTAGCCACTATACCAACAATGCCAGCTCCCGTAAGCCATAGCCATCCTCCCAAGCACATGGGGCCAAACATCACTTTACAGGTAAAAAACATGGCTATCACACACAGAGCTAATGCCACATAATAGCCACGGTTGAGAGCGTTCATCGGGTCCTCTCCTGCACCGCGACTGCGCACGCAAAGTATACCTATCACGCTGGCAATAATACCAAAGGCACGAATAATGAGCGGGAAAAGCACCCAACCCACAGCAATAATTGGAGGGACTCCTGCCTTTAGCGAGATTATATACAGGGTTACACCTATTATCATGGCACCGATGTTCTCTGCTGCCGTGGATTCAAAGAGGTCAGCACCACGCCCAGCACAGTCACCAACATTATCACCGACTAAATCGGCGATAACAGCAGCATTGCGGGGGTCATCCTCAGGTATACCGGCTTCAACCTTGCCCACCAGGTCAGCCCCCATATCAGCCGCCTTGGTATAGATACCGCCGCCAAGCTGAGCAAAAAGGGCAACCATACTAGCCCCAAAGCCAAAGCCTACAATAAGGTGAGGAGCGATTTCAGGATGGCTAGCCCCACCAAAACCAAAAAATATGGCGGTTACCCCAAGCAAGCTCAAGGCAACAATAAGAAAACCGGAAACTGCCCCACCACGCAGGGCTATTCTGATAGCGTCATTTAAGCCATGGTGGGAGGCAGCAGCACAACGAACGTTTGACTTAACCGCAATCCACATGCCCACAATTCCCGAAATACAGGAACAAAGAGCCCCGGCAAGAAATGCCACCGCTGTCCTCCATCCCAAGCCAAAAGCCGATACTCCCAACATCTCTAGCTCTGCTGGACTGCTTAGCATGCCAAGCAGAACACCGATTATCACTCCCACTACAAGAGCAGTAATGCCAATGGTGGAATATTGGCGTCTGATGAAAGCCCAGGCACCCTCTGAGATCATGGCATTAATCTCCCGCATCGCCGCTGTTCCTGAATCAGCACGCAGAATGTATCTTGTCAAGGCTAAGGCAAAAATAATGCCTATAGCCCCACCTATCACCACAACCCAAAAAATTCCTGGCATATCTCTCCTCCTTCTAAATAACCGCCAAGATTATACCACAGCAACTCGGTAAGAACAAAAACATTGTACTCGCTTTAGTACCTGACCACCCACAACTTTCTACACCTCACCCCCTTTAAGTTTTTGATTTAGGTAACCCTCCCCCTTTATCCCCCTCCCTTATCTAAGGGAGGGGGAATTAGTTATGTTAGAGGGGCTTCGCCTCTCTTGGGCTCTCTATTCTCTGGGGTGTTTAAGAGGGGCTAGCGCCCCTCTTAACAAAATCTTCCCCCTTCCCCTCCAGGGGAAGAGAGACAGGGGGATAGGGTCAATGCCACAGAGAAACGAAACATGATAATCTGTGTCACCAATCTATCTGAACTAGCTCAAGCATTGCCTCTTCAGCTTGGCTCTGTTATGCTTGACTAGAATGGAAAGATGGTGAGCAACAATCACTTTCGCCGTATAGATTACATCAAGATTACCATCTTTGGTTTTGCCCTGGCTGCCCTGTGGAATAGCTTACACACCATTATTCTGCCATTGCGGCTACTGGACTTTGTTGCTGAATCGGAAAAGAATACCTACCTCGGTCTGCTTACCTTCGCTGGCTTATTTCTAGCCATGGCAGTTCAGCCCATAGCTGGGGCGCTCAGCGACCGCTCTGGCTTCGGCTGGGGGCACCGCCGACCCTACATTCTACTGGGCACTGCATTAGCTCTGTTCCTGCTCCCAGGGATAGGGCTCTCTGATAGTTTTATTATCATCCTCATCGTTTATTGCCTGCTTCAGATTACCTGTAATACAGCGCAAGGTCCATATCAGGCGTTTATCCCCGACCTAGTGCCTGAGGGGAAGAGGGGAGTAGCTTCAGGGGTAAAGAGCCTCCTGGAGATAATGGGCGGGCTTGCCCTGGTGCGCCTGATAGCCTACTTTATGGGTCGCTACTTCGCCGGTGAGGGAAGCCCCTGGTTATGGTTGTCCTTGGCAGCGCTGGGTATTGTCCTGCTCGGCGCTATGCTAGCCACCATCCTCACGGTTAAGGAGCGACCCGGTGCTGGTGGCTCTCAATTGCCCTTACTGCCCACCCTATATAAGAGTTTTAAGATTGATGTTAAGGCAAGCCCTGATTTTATACTCTTCCTAGTCTCCCGCCTCCTTATCCTCATGGCAATGGCTACCTTGCAAACATTCGCTCTATATTTTCTTATGGATGTGGTTGGGGTAGCCAATCCAGCGGAGGTAGCCGGCGACCTTCTAATAGTGGTTGGCATTTGTCTGCTGGCTGTGGTTTATCCTGCCGGGCGCCTCTCAGATAGAATAGGGCGCCGACCAGTGGTTGTCTCCTCTGGATTCCTTGGAGCTTTGGGCATTTTGCTGCTATTTTTCGCCCATAGCTACGGGTATATAATATTCTGCGGCGGTCTTCTAGGAATCTCCACCGGGGCTTTTATGAGCAGCAACTGGGCTCTAGCCACAGATTTGGTACCTAAAGGCGAGGAGGCAAGATACCTTGGACTGACCAACCTGGCTACTGCCGGCGGTGCTGCCCTGGCACGCCTCATCGGACTGGCCATGGACCCCCTTAATGCCTACAGCCCTGGACTGGGTTACAAAGTCATGCTTGGGGCTTGTTTTATCTACTTTGTAGTCGGTTCATCGTTGCTAATGAAAATCAAGGGACGGAGCTAACCAAGGTATGGCAGCACCATTTCCCACCCCCAGCCAGCAGCCAAGACAATACCTACATATAGTATGGTTCTGCCCAACCAGCAGACAAGGATAAACTTCCATAAGGGGAAGCGAAGGACGCCAGCAGCTATACCAGCCAGGTCAAAGAAGAATGGCACCAAGGAGAGGATAAAGATAGTCAATGCCCCCCACCTCCTCACCCACTCCGCCAGCCGATTATATAACTTCACTCTTTCCACAACCCCCCGCCCACTATAGCCTACCATATAGCCGGTTATCTCCCCGATAGCTGCTCCTGCTCCACCAACCAGCCCGACAATGATTGGACCAACTGGTCCAGTAACCGGGTAGAGAACAACACCTATAGTCGAAAGCATCGGTAGAACGGCGCCGGGCAGAATAACAGTGGCATTCCCAATCAGGCTGATAAGGAAGGCGCCCCAATAGGCATAGTGCTTTAGTTCCAAAAGCCTTTCTGGGTGGCGCCCGAAAAAAAGGTAAATACCAACTGTAATGGCTATAACAAAGAGCAAGGTTAATATAGGAATAAAGTTCTTCTTAAGCCAATATCCTTTGCCCATCTGAAGTATTGTAGCATATTACGAAATCTAGTTCAGATAGATTAGTGACACAGATTATTATGTTTCGTTTCTCGGCAGCGTTGACCCCATCCCCCTGTCCCCCTTCCCCTGGAGGGGAAGGGGGAAGTAGTTTTAAGAGGGGCGCTAGCCCCCTCTTTTTTATTCCTCCCCCTCTCCTTTGAGGGGATACTAAAGGAGAGTCTAAGAGAGGCTTCGCCTCTCTTACAAACCAACTCCCCCTCTCCTTTTAAGGAGAGGGGGATAAAGGGGGTGAGGTTGGTAAGCAATTCTTGATATACAGCCGTCTTGGATGGCTTTAAGCTTCTTCAACCATTTGGTATAATATAACTAAGAACAATATT